>JAHFRO010000169.1 GCA_023266245.1 Betaproteobacteria bacterium
GCTCGTCCACGCCCTCGAAAATTTCGTCCGTCAGGATGCGCCACTTCGGCTGCAGTACCCAGTTCTTGCCGGCAATCTCGTGGTTCGACAGCACCGCGTCGTCGCACGGGTGGTAGGCGTAGTGGCAGGTCGGCCGATAGATGACTTTCCCTTTCTCGCGCACGGTGAAGTAGTCCGCGATCGAGATCGCCTCGCCGTGCGTGATCATGAAACCGTGGTACGGCCCCTCGGTCGGCGTCCACGAGCGCACCCGCACCGACATGCCCGGGCGGCCGAGGTAGATCGCCGCGTCGCAGCCGTAGCCATGGCGCTTGCCGTCGGCCGGGAAATGTTTCTCGTGCGTGCCCCAGCCGAGCTCGGAGGGTTGACGCCCTTCGCTCACGAAGCCGTCCACCGACCAGGTGTTGGCGAACTCGAAGCGCTGCTTGCGCGGATCGGCGACCTGGGTGTCGCGCTCGGCGCAGTGGATGACCTTGATCCCGAGCTTCATCGCGAGACGCGCCCATTCCTCTTTGGTCTTCGGAATCTTGACATCGCCCAACACGTCGCGCGCGACGTTGACCAGCCCCTGCTTCACCCAGTGCGAGATCAGACCGGGGTTCGCCCCGTGGGTGGGGATGACGGTGGGACCGGCCGGATAATTCTTGCGCAGCTCCAGCACCTCCTCGCGCAATCCGTAGTTGGAGCGCTTGGTGGGCGGGAGCGAGCCGTCGGTGTACATGCCGTGCCACGGCTCGATGCAGGTGTCGAGATACAGGATGCCGCGCTCGAGGCAGAACTCGATCAGCGTGGCGCTGGAGACGTCAACCGAGAGATTGAGGAGAAAATCGCCCTTGCCGAGCAGCGGTTCCAGGATGGCGCGGTAATTGTCGCGCTGGAGCGGGTTGACGGTGAACTTGACGCCGTAGTGCCCGGCTTCCTGCTTGCCGCGCTCGTCGGCGGTGATGATGGATACGCGCTCACGCGGCATGCCGATGTGCCGCAGGATGAGAGGCAGACAGCCTTGACCTACCGAGCCGAAACCGACGAAAACCAGCCGTCCCTGATATTTGACGTGTTTCTTTTCGTCCATTTCATAAAAGATGGGCGGTCATTCTTCTGCGACGAAGTCTAACATTTTCTCGCGCGCGCGTCGTCCCGCCCGCTACTTGCGGAGCGGGCCCGGCTTGATTAGGCTAGGGTGACAGACTAAGAAGCTCTTTTTTCCAGGTGCTGCCGCGAAACTTTGCGACCTGTCGTATTTTGCGAGGAGGAAATCCGGTCGGCCCCTGCGGCGCAAGGCGCGCAAACAGACCGCGCATAAGCCCGCGATGAACTAAGGTACCCCATGGCCCGTTTAGAAACCGCGATAGCACAAGCCCCGGCGAAGCAGGTTGTCGCCGACTTGATCGCCCGCGCGCGCGCCGCGCAGAAGATTTATGAGCGCTACACCCAAGCGCAGCTGGATGAAGCGGTAACCGCGGTCGGCTGGGCGATCATGAACCCCGAGCACAACAAGGCGCTGGCGGAACTGGCGGTGAAGGACACCGGGCTCGGCGTGGTCGCAGACAAGATCATGAAGAACCACCGCAAGACGCTCGGACTGCTGCGCGACTTGAAGGGCGCGAAATCCTCCGGCGTGATCGCCGAGTATCCCGAGAAGGGCATCACCGAGCTGGCGCGTCCGGTGGGCGTGGTCGCCGCCGTGGTGCCTTCCACCAATCCGGCCGCAACGCCCGTCAACAACATCATCAACGCGCTCAAATGCGGCAACGCCATCATCCTCTCGTCCTCGCCCAAGGGCTATAGCACCTCCACGCTGCTCCTCAAGTACGTACACGAGGAGTTGAAGCGCATCGGCGCGCCGCGCGACCTCGTGCAGCAGCTGCCGGCGCCGGTGACCAGGGAGCTCACCACCGAGCTCATGAAGCAGGCAGACCTCGTCGTGGTAACGGGGTCCCAGAACAACGTGCGCGCCGGCTACTCCAGCGGCACGCCGGCCCTTGGCGTCGGCACCGGCAACGTGGTGGTGATCGTTGATGAGAGCGCCGACTGCGCCGATGCCGCCGCCAAGATCATCCGCTCCAAGATCTTCGACAACGCCACCAGTTGCTCATCCGAGAACGCGCTCATCATTCACTCCAAGGTCTATGACCGGATGATCGCGGCGCTCGCGAAAGAAGGCGGCGCGCTGCTCACGCCAGCGGAAAAGGAGACGCTCGCCAAGACGATGTTCCCGGGCGGCATGCTCTCGGCCGCGGTGACCGCCCAGCCGGTGAAAAAGATTTGCGCGGTGGCGGGTCTCGCGCGCCCCGAGCTCGTCAACGCCAAATGCCTGATGGTGGAAGAGACCGGCACCGGCCGGGACCATCCGTTTTCTGGCGAGAAGCTCTCGCCGGTATTGACCGTTTATCGCGCGCGCCACTTCGACCACGCTTTCAACATCCTGCGCGACATCTACGACTACCAGGGCAACGGCCACTCGTGCGGCATCTACACCGAGAACGAGGCGCACATCCAGCGCCTCGCGCGCGAGATGACGGTATGCCGCGTGATTGTCAAGCAATCGCACACCTTCGCCACCGGCGGCAGCTTCGACAACGGCCTGCCGTTCTCGCTCTCAATGGGCTGCGGCACCTGGGGACGCAACAGCTTCTCCGACAATCTCAACTACAGGCACTTCATGAACGTCACCCGCATCGTGCGCACGATTCCGGAGCACAAGCCCTCGGAAGAGGACCTGTTCGGTCCGTTCTGGAAGAAATACGGAAAGTAGCGATGAACTTCGAGGAACACGCGGCCAAGCCGCTCTTGGCCGGGCGGGGCATCGCCGTTCCCAGGGGCGGGCTGGCGAAAACGCCCGACGAAGCCGCCGAGGTCGCGGCCCGGATCGGCGCCGTCGTCGTCAAGGCCCAGGTCCCAGCCGGCAAGCGCGGCAAGGCGGGCGGCATCAAGCTGGCCGCGACGCCGGACGAAGCCAGGACCCATGCCAGGGCCCTCATCGGCATGGAGATCGCGGGCCACAAGGTCGAGAAGGTGCTGGTCGAGGAGCAGGTGCTGATCGAACGCGAGCTTTATGCCGCGGTGCTCAGCGATCCCGTGAGCAAGGGCCCGCTGGTCATATTTTCGACCGAGGGCGGCATGGATATCGAGGAGGTGGCGGCGACGGCTCCCGACAAGCTCCGCTTCCAGCCCGTCGATATCCGCCGCGGCTTCCCCCATGCGGATGCCGAGACGCTGGTCCAGAGCCTGGGGCTCGGCGCGGCCGAAAGCAAGGTCGCCGACGCGCTCGCCAGGCTCTACGAGGCCTATGCCGCCTTCGACGCCGAGCTTTTGGAGATCAATCCGCTGATCGTCACCAGGGACGGCCGCGTCGTCGCGCTCGATTGCAAGTTCGTGATGGACGATTGCGGTATCGTCCGCCAGCCCGACGTCGCGCGCGCGGGCACGCCCGAGAAGCTGACCGGCCTCGAGGCCAGGGCCGAGGCCGCCGGGCTTAAGTACATCGACCTCGAAGGCGACGTCGGCGTGCTCGCCAACGGCGCCGGGCTGACCATGACGACCATGGACGTCGTCCGCCACCACGGCGGCCGCCCCGCGAACTTTCTCGAGATCGGCGGCGAGGCCTACACCCAGGCGAAGCCCGCGCTCGAGCTGCTGCTGTCGAACCCCCGCATCAAGAGCCTAGTCATCAACTTCTGCGGCGCCTTCGCGCGCACCGACGTGATGACCCAGGGCGTCATCGAGGCGATCGAGGCCTTGCAACCCAGACTGCCGATCTTCTTTTCGGTGCACGGCACCGGCGACGAGGAAGCGATCAGGATGTTGAAGGATCGGCTGGGCGTCACGCCGCTCGCGACCATGGAGGACGCCTGCAAGGCGGCGGTGGAGGCGGCGCGATGATCGTCCGCGGTGCCGATCGCGTGCTGGTGATGGGCATTACCGGCAAGCAGGGCACGTTCTGGACCGAACGCATGCAGGCCTACGGCACCCAGATCGTCGGCGGCACCCATCCGAAGAAGGCGGGCGCCACGCATTGCGACGTGCTGGTCTTCGCCACCGCCAGGGACGCGATGAAGGGCGCCGGCTTCGACGTCGCGGTCCTCTTCATCCCGCCCCTGATGGTCAAGGAAGCCGCCATGGACGCGATCGAGGCCGGCGCCAAGGGCCTGGTCGTGCTGACCGAGCACATCCCGGTGCAGGACGTGATGTATTTCATGGCCGCGGCGAAGGAACGCGACGCTCGCATACTCGGCCCCAACACCGCCGGCGCCGTCACGCCCGGCGAATGCTTCGCCGGCTTCATGCCCGCCTTCAACGTGCGCATCTTCAAGAAGGGTTCGATCGGCGTGATTTCCCGCAGTGGCAGCTTGGGCACGCTTTTGTGTCTCAACATCGTCCAGGCCGGCTATGGTGAATCCGCCTTCGTCGGGATCGGCGGCGATTCGATCATCGGAACCACCACGCGCGACGCGCTCGTCGACCTCGACACTTTTCCCGGCACCGAGGCCGTCGTCATGGTAGGCGAGATCGGCGGCTCGATGGAGGAGGAAGCGGCCGATTACGCCAGGAGCATGACCAAGCCCGTGGTCGCCTTCATCGCCGGCGGCGCCGCGCCCAAGGGCAAGAAGATGGGCCACGCCGGCGCCATCGTCATGGGCAACAAGGGAACCTACGCCTCCAAGCGCTCGGCACTCGAGGCTGCCGGGGTCACCGTGCTGGATACGCCGTCCGAGGTGGGAGCGGTGTTGAAGGCCAGACTCGGACGCTGATCCGATGGCACGCACGCCGGCCCCTTCGGTGTCGGCGTGCGTGGTGCTGAAGCCCGGGCACCACTGCACCGTGGAAGAGCTCGCCGCCTTCTCGCAGCGCGAACTCGGCAAGTACAAGGCGCTCAAGGTGGTCAAGTTGGTGGACAGCCTGCCCAAAGGGCCCTCGGGCAAGGTGCAGCGGCTCAAGCTGCTCGACATCTAGCGCGCCACCGGGGCCGGTGTTCCCTTAACCGCTGTCCCCTTCCGCCTGTACCACCCAACCGCCCACCCGCCGAGTCGGGCGCGAACGCGCCGCGGCTGCGCTGGGCCCTGCATCGGCGCGGGTTGACCCTGTAGTATGGTACAGGGTTTATCTTGTCGGTCCTGGAGAAGATCATGGCGCAAAGCTTCTCAATCGGGCAGATCGCGCGCCGCTCGGGCGCAGCGGTCGAGACCATCCGCTACTACGAGCGCGAAGGACTGCTCGAGCAGCCGGCGCGCAGCCCATCGGGCTACCGGCGCTACCCGCC
>JAHFRO010000170.1 GCA_023266245.1 Betaproteobacteria bacterium
CTTGGCGGTTCAATTCTTGTTCTGTTTTTCCTCTGCGTCCTCCGTGTCCTCTGCGGTGAGAGGTTTCTAGCCAGCCTGCTTGGGCGGGAGCGGGTTTTCCTCGCCGAGGTCCGGCTCGGCGCAAAGCCGCAGGATTTCCTCCCGCGCCCGGTCGCGCAGCCTGACCGCCGCGTTCCAGTCCGTTCCGTCCGGCTCGATCGGCTCGCTGAACGTCACGCTGATCATCCCGCGGCGGAACAGCCATTGGCCTTCGCGCAGGATCGAGCGCGTGCCGCGGATGGTGACCGGCACCACCGGCGCGCCGGCCTGCGCGGCCACAACGAAGGCCCCCATGTGGAACGGCAGCAGGCCCGGCATGCGGCGGAACGTGCCTTCCGGGTACATGATCAGGGAGCGCCCGGCGCGCGCCATCTCGACGAAACGGCTGGTGTCCTCCACGCCGCGCTGGGCGTCGAAGCGCTCGACAAACGCGGTTCCGAGGCGTGTGAGATAAATGCGCGGGATCCAGTGATCCAGCAGCTCGCGCTTGGCGATGAAGCGCATCGGCTCAGGCAGGGCGGCGAGAACGATGGGGCCGTCGAGGAAACTCGCGTGGTTCACGGCGAGAACACAGGCGCGGCCCGCCGGGATCCGCTCCAGCCCCCGCACGTCGAATCGCAGGCCCGCCAGGCGCAGGAGCCATCGCGCCGTGCGGTGGGTCAGGCGCCAGCACCAGTCGGCGCGCGGCAGGAGGGCGCAAGCGATCCAGGTCGCCGGCCCGAGGACCCCGAGCAGCGACAGGACGTAAAGGCCGTATAGCCGGTCGCCCGCCGCGCGCAGAGTGCGCCTAGCCTGCGGAAGAATCGCGGACCACGCGAGCCGCACGATCTGCCACCACACCGCGCGCGTGCCGGTGCTGCCTCCGCTTTCGTACACCTCGCGGCTCGCGGCGCGGCGGATCTTGCCGCTCGAGGTCTTGAGCACGGTGTGCGGCGGCGCGAGCACGATCTCGTCCACCGGCATGTTGATCAGGGAAACCGCGAGATCATTGATGCTCGCGCGCAACTGCTCGCGCCGGGCGGGATCGCTCTCGCGCGTCTCTGCGAGCACCACGATGCGCTCGGTGCCGGAGCGCGCGTCCCTGGTGCCGAACACCGCCACGCATCCCTTGCGAATGCCGTCGAGGGCGCCCACCGCCTCCTCGAGCTCGTAGGGGTAGATGTTGCGGCCGGCGCGGATGATGACGTCCTTGACGCGGCCGGTGATGTAGACCTCGCCCTCGGCGATGTAGCCGTAGTCGCCGGTGTCCACCCACTCGCCGTGCAGCAGAGGTCGCGTGTCCTCCGGGTTGCGGTAGTAGCCGCTGGTCGCCGAAGGCCCGCAGAACTGGACGTGTCCCTCTTCGCGCTCGCCGAGCTCGCGGTCGGCGGCATCCACCACGCGCACCTGGTGGCCGGGGATCGGCCTTCCACATGCGACGAAAGTGAGCGCGTCGGAATCGGCGTCGGAGACGGGAATCGCGCGCCCGCCCTTCGTGAAGCGGTCGCGCTCGACGCGGTCGAATTTGGGGCCGCGCCCTGGCGGAGTAAACGAGATTCCCAGCGTCGCCTCGGCGAGACCATAGACCGGGGCCATCGCTTCGGCCTTGAAGCCGTAGCGGGCGAACCGCCTGGTGAACGCGGTGATGGTGTCGGGTGATACCGGCTCGGCGCCGTTGAACGCGAAGCGCCAAGTGCCGAGATCCAGCCCCCGGAGGTCCGCGTCCTCGACCTTGCGCAGGCACAGCTCGTAGCAGAAATTCGGACCGCCCGAGAGCGTGCCGCCGTGGCGGTGGATGGTCCACAGCCAGCGCTCCGGCCGCGCGAGGAAGGTGAGCGGAGACATCACCGGGCACTTGAACCCGTAGATGAGGCTTCCCATCCACGCGCCGATGAGGCCCATGTCGTGGTAGAGCGGCAGCCAGCTCACGAACACGTCGGCGGGCGTCACGCGCAGCGCCTGGCCCATCGCGCGGATGTTGGTGAGCAGGTTGGCGTGCGTGAGGATGACGCCCTTGGGATTCCCGGTGCTGCCGGACGTGTACTGAAGCATCGCGATGTCTTGCGGCTTGACGCGCTGGGCCGTTGCGAGCGGGCCCGCCCGCACGAGCTCGGCCGGGGTGACCACGTGTTTCAGCGTCGCAACCTGCGGCTTGAGCAGCAGCGCGATCGGTTTCGCCTGCGGGACCGTGATCAGGATTTCGACCAGCGCGTTGGAGAGGATGCCCGCGTGACGGCGCAGGTGATCCTCGATCTGGGAGATGCGCGCCGGCGGGTAGATCGGAACGGGCACGCCGCCCGCGAGCAGGATGCCGAGGAAGCTGAAAAAGTACTCGGTGCTCGTCGGCAGCATGATCGCCACCGCGTGCCCGGGTTGCAGGCCGCGCTCGAGCAGGCCCGCGGCGATGGCGCGCGCTTCACGGCTGAGCGCCGCGTAGGTGATGGTCTGCTCGTGCTCCTCGTCATCCTGGAGCACGATGTGGGGGCGGTCCGGGTGCCGGGCGACGTGCCATTCGAGCACTTCCGTGAGCGTGCTCGCCTGGTCAGGCGTCGCGGATTCCGCCGTCAGCGTTGCAGCGCGCTCGATTGCCGCCGCGTGCACGGGACGGGGACTTGCGGCGAGCATCGCGCGCAGCAGATCGCGCGGCGTCTCTGCGCTCGCCATGATGTTTTCCGACAGGCTCACGCCGAAGCCGCGCTCGATGCGCAGGAACAGCTCGACCCGCCCCAGGCTGTCGAAGCCGTAATCCCGCTCGAGGCGGTTGTCGAGCGAGGGGGGCAGTGCTGCGCGAGCGGGATGGAGTTCGGCCGCAAGCTGCCGAATCGTCTCGAGCAGCGCCTCAGCGCTGACGAGGGTGCTGCCGATCCCGTTTTGTCTCGCGACGGAAGTTTCCACGCACGGCCTCGCGATGGAAGGGTGCGAACGATGTTAGCACAGGCCCGCATGCGCCCGGCGTGCGTTGGTTCACTCATCAGGAGAGCATAAAACCGCGTTGCGTCAACGGCTTAGCTTTGCATTTCGGTTGCTGTGTTCACCGTGCCCGTGTATGCTGGCGTGAATCAACGGCGCGGCGCCGTCCCGCTGGCGTCCGCACAACAAGGGGCAAGCATGAACGCGTTGCTGATCATCTTCGCCGCGATCGCGGTCATCTGGGTCCTCGCTTACTACCGCCTTCCCGCCATCGTGTGGACGATCACGATCGCGATCGGTCTTGCGCTGCTCACCGCCTATTCGGGATGGTCGCAAACGCTGCTCACAACGTTGTGGGTGGTGTTCATCGTTGCCGCGCTCATTGACAATCCGACGCCCATCCGGCGCGCGCTGGTGAGCCGGCCGCTGCTCGCGCTGTTCCGCCGCATCCTGCCGCAGGTCTCGCAGACCGAGCAGGAAGCGCTCGATGCCGGCACGGTGTGGTGGGAAGGAGATCTCTTCAGCGGCAGACCGGACTGGAACAAGCTGCTCGCCTATCCCAAGCCAACGCTCACCGCGGAAGAGCGGGCGTTCCTCGACGGGCCGGTGGAGGAACTGTGCAGCATGGTGAACGACTGGCAGATAACGCATGAGCTGCACGATCTGCCGCCGCACGTGTGGCAGTTCATCAGGGACCAGGGCTTCCTCGGCATGATCATCCCGAAAGCGTACGGCGGGCTCGGCTTCTCCGCGCTCGCGCACTCCGAAGTGGTGATGAAGCTCACGACCCGGGGCAGCACGGCCGCGATCACGGTGATGGTGCCGAACTCGCTCGGACCCTCGGAGCTGCTGCTGCAATACGGGACCAAGGCGCAGAAGGACTACTACCTGCCGCGCCTCGCGAAAGGACTCGAGATGCCGTGTTTTGCGCTCACCAGCCCCGAAGCGGGTTCGGACGCAGGCGCGATTCCGGACTTCGGCGTCGTGTGCCGCGGCGAGTGGGAAGGCAAAAAGGACGTGCTTGGGCTACGGCTCACCTGGGAGAAGCGCTATATCACGCTCGCGCCCGTCGCGACGCAGCTCGGGCTGGCGTTCCGGCTTTACGATCCCGGCCACGTTCTCGGCAACAAGGAGGATCTCGGCATCACCCTGGCACTGATTCCGACCAGGACCCCGGGAGTGCACATCGGACGGCGGCACCTGCCGTTGAACGCCGTGTTCATGAACGGGCCGACCTGGGGCAAGGACGTGTTCGTGCCGATGGATTATGTGATCGGCGGCGTGGACTACGTCGGCCAGGGCTGGAAGATGCTGATGAACTGCCTCGCCGCGGGCCGCTCGATCTCGCTGCCCGCCAACGGTTGCGGCATGGCCAAGATGTGCGCGCTGGCGACCGGCGCCTATGGTCGCGTGCGCCAGCAGTTCAGGATGTCGATCGGCCGCTTCGAGGGGGTGGAGGAAGCCCTCGCGCGCATCGGCGGCAACACCTACATCATGGACGCGGCGCGAGTGATGACCGCCGGCGCAGTGGACCTCGGGGAGAAGCCCTCCGTAGTGTCGGCCATCGTCAAGTACCACCTGACCGAACGCGGGCGCCAGGCGATCAACGATGCGATGGACGTGCACGGCGGCAAGGGCATCTGCATGGGGCCCAACAACTATCTCGCGCGCGCCTACCAGCAGACGCCGATCGCGATCACCGTGGAAGGCGCCAACATCCTGACGCGCTCCATGATTATCTTCGGGCAGGGCGCGATCCGCGGGCATCCCTATGTGCTCAAGGAAATCGCGGCGACCCGGGAGCGCGATCCGAACAAGGCGCTGCGCGATTTCGACGCCGCGTTCTTCGGCCACCTCTCCTTCGTCGCGTCAAACATGGCGCGCGCCTTCTGGCTGGGGTTGACCGGTGCGCGCTTCGTGAGCGTGCCGGGTGACAGGCACACGCGACGCTATTACCAGCATCTGACACGGCTGTCCGCCGCCTTTGCGCTGATGGCCGACGTGGCGATGTTCGTGCTGGGAGGCTCGCTCAAGCGGCGCGAGCGGCTCTCGGCCAGGCTCGGCGACATCCTGAGCAACCTCTATCTCGCCTGCGCGGCGCTCAAGCGCTATGAGGACAGCGGGCGGCCGGAGGATGACCTGCCGTTCCTGCACTGGTCGATGCAGGACGCCCTCGATCGCATCGAGGACGCGTTCTACGGATTGTTCGTGAACCTGCCCGGCCCTTTCCTCGCGTGGCCGCTACGCGAAATCATCTTCCCGTATGGCCGTGAATTCCCGCCGCCATCCGACCAGCTCGGCAACCAGGTCGTGGG
>JAHFRO010000171.1 GCA_023266245.1 Betaproteobacteria bacterium
AGACGCTCGCGGTCGCCGCGGCGCTCGGCTGGGATCTGCGCCCGGAAATGGACGTGGAGCAGATCTCGATGCGCGGCGGCCGCAAGCCGGACGTGCGTTCATCCATGCTGCAGGACGTGCGCGCGAAGCAGCCGCTGGAAGTGGAAGCGCAGCTCGGCCAGATCCAGGCGTTCGCGCGCGAGGCGGGAGTCCCCGTGCCGACTATCGACGTCATTCTGCCGCTCGTGCGCGCGTTCGACCGGGCATTGCGAGCGTCATAAGCACCAACGGATCGGGGAGCCAGGCAGTACGAAATTAGCTCCGCCCCCAATCGTCCGTTCAGTTTTACTTGGGAGGGCTGGCCACTGGATGTAGGGTGGTTCGGGCCTTTATCGGGCGGCAAATACTGCGGTGCGGCTTCCCCCACCGGAGCCAGTTGCTTGATGTATTGATACATCGCCCGCAGATCCTGCTCGGTCGTCCGATTAAGGTTAAACCACGGCATGGGCGGACGCGTCTTCAGGGCTTTAGCAAATTTGACCCACTGCTCTTCGGTCATGTTTTTGACCGTCAGCCGCAAGTTGGGCGCGTAAGTCGTTCCCCATGGGCCACGAAAACCGAGAGCACCGCTGCCCAGGAGCCATTCCTTTTCCGCGACTTTGCCGTCTCGCGGCGGATAATCAATCGTATGACAATCATTGCAGTTGCCGGTCAAAATCATGTATCGGCCGCGCTCAATTTGCGTGGAGCTGACCGTCTTTGCGCTGGTTCCGGGCATGGCAGTCTGGATCTCTGCAGAGCTGGCGACGCAGGGCACGATGGCTAGCGTGAGCGTCGCGGAGAGCCCTGAGAAATCGAGCGCTCTCAAGACGGACTGAGCCTCGGCAAGCTCGCTGGACACTCCTGCGGTGACGCGAGCAGGTCGGTCGGGACGCCAGACAAGAAACCACCCCTGCGGTGGTTTTTTGTTGAGGGTCCCCGTAGAGTTCTTCAAAGGCCCGAGTGGTTTAGTTAAATCGTGAATAAGCTCCCGGAAAACCGAAACCACTTCACATACGCGCATCAAGGCGGCTAAGATGCCGTCGTTATTCTGAATTCTGCGGATTATGGTTAATGCACTGACTTGACTAAAGCGCTCTCGAAAAATCTGGACCGACTTTATAAAGGCAGCTCACATGACCTTGAATTTTCCTGCGCTTGGCCGGGGCTTATGCAACCCGTAGGGGTGCGGAGGCATGGGCTTGAAGAATCACGCGCGTAATTTCTCGCTGGCCGCTGTGCGCGATCTCCTCGCCCAGCCTCTGCATGTTGCCGCGTTCGTCGTCCTGATCGTCGCGGCGATGGAAATCGGGCGGTTTCATTTGCTCGCTGTGTTCGAGCATCGTCTTTCCGATTTCTTCGTTCGAACCCACGCGGCCGGCCTTGAGCCCGATCCCGACATCGTGATTATCGATGTTGACGAGAAGAGCCTTGCCCGCATGCAGGATGCCGCCGGGAAATGGCCGTGGCCGCGCGCGATCCATGCGGAGCTGCTGCTCGGGATCGAACCGCAGCAGCCGCGTGCGGTCGTGTTCGATCTGCTGTTCGCCGAAGAAGATGTCTTCAACCGCGATAGCGACCGCGCATTCAACCTCGCGTTGCAAGGGCGGAAGAACGTTTATCTGCCGATGCAGCGGCTTGACTCTCAAGGGGACGCCAAGGGAGTCCCCCTCGCCGAAATCGCCGCCATCCTCGGCATCGAGGCGACTCCTTCTGCGCAGCGCGATGCGCGCATCCAATTGTTGCCGCCGCAGGCGATCGACGTGGGGCAATGGCGCCACACGGGGATCATCAATTTCAACCAGGATGCTGACGGGGTCGGGCGGCGCTACTGGCTAGCGATGCCGGCGTACGGTTGGCGCCTGCCTTCGCTGCCGGCGCGCGTGGCGGACGACCTCGGTTTCCCCGTGCCCGATGAGCAGGACATCATCCTGCACTGGCGCGGTTTTGCCCGATCCTTTCAGCACATCTCTTATTCCGATGTGTACGAAGATGTCGGTCGCAAGCTGCGCACACGGCCACCGGATGAGTTCAAGGACAAGATCGTCATTGTCGGCACCACCGCGACGGGGCTGGGCGATCGTCGCGTCACGCCGATTTCAAACGTTTATCCCGGCGTCGAGATTCTCGCCACCGCAGTCGACAACCTGAAAAACCAGCGCTGGATGCGACGGGCGCCGGATTATGTGCCGATGGCGCTGGCGGCGACGCTGATCGTGCTGCTGTTCGGTGCATTCCGGGTGCGGCGCAACGTCCAGGAAACGGGCGTCGCGCTCGGCCTGGTCTCGGCGGGGCTGCTCGGCGCATCGTATGCAGCCCTCAGCATCCGGCTGCTGCTGCCGGTGCTGGTGCCGCTGCTCTTCGGTTGGGCGTACTACCTTTTTGCGGCGCTGCTCGCTTACCTGCGCGAGAAAAGAACCCGTGAGCAGGCAGTGCGGCTGTTCTCGCGCTTCCTCGATCCGAACGTGGTGAAGCGGATCGTGGACCAGGGCGAGACCATCGAGTCGCTTTCCGGCCGGACGTGCCCCATCAGCATCCTGTTCTCCGACATTCGTGGCTTCACCACGCTCTCCGAGACCCGTCCCCCGCAGGAGATCGTACAACTTCTGAACCGCTACTTCTCGCGCCAGGTCGAGGTGGTGTTCCGGCATGGCGGAACCCTGGACAAGTTCATCGGTGACTGCATCATGGCGTTCTGGGGTGCGCCGCTCGAGGACCCACTGCACGCCGAGCACGCAGTCGCTGCAGCGCTCGAGATGGAGCGGGTCCTGAAAGCTTTTAAGGCAGAGCTCGGGGAGGCAGGGCGCGAATTCGACGTCGGGATCGGCATCCACAGCGGCACTGCGGTGGTGGGCTTTATCGGCGCCGAACAAAAGCTCGATTACACCGCCATCGGTGACGCCGTAAACCTGGCGAGCCGCATCGAGGGCTTGACCAAGGAGGCCCGCTCACGCATTCTGGTGTCGCGCGATACCATGGAGGCGTGTCATAATTCGTTTGAGTTCGTGTCGCGCGGGTCGTACCAGGTCAAGGGCCGCGCGCAGCAAGTTGAGCTTTTCGAGCCGAGGCTGAAGTCTGCATGAAACTTCGTCCTATCCTGTTGTTGCTCGTGCTGGCATTCGTGCCCGCTGTGGCGCAGGAGACCGGTTTCGCCGTCCGCCAGACCGAAGTGAAGAAAGAACCCTACAGCGATGCCGCCACCATCGGCACGTTGCCCGAGAAGACCCAGGTCAAGGTCGTCAAGCGCGAGGGCGGTTGGATGCAGATCGAATCCCCTGCGGCTTCCGGCTGGGTTCGCATGCTTGCACTCCGTATGGGCGCGGGCGCGGAGCAAGGCGGTGGCGACTCGGGCGTGAAGTCGCTGTTCAACGTTGCCCGCACCGGTTCCTCCGGCACAGCGGTCGC
Source organism: Betaproteobacteria bacterium (assembly GCA_023266245.1). Taxonomy (GTDB): domain Bacteria; phylum Pseudomonadota; class Gammaproteobacteria; order Burkholderiales; family SG8-41; genus SG8-41. The sequence goes on from JAHFRO010000171.1 coordinate 3,424, forward strand.
CACCGGCGTGCGCGGCCTGGACAAGGAACAGATCCAGAACGCCAGGCCCAACCCGGTGGAGTTGCAGAAGCTCGCCGGTTTCGCCGCCGCCAAATCCGATGCCGAGCAGTTCGCGGCGGTGGATCCGCAGTTGAAGGCGCAGACGGTCGAATACCTGCCGGCGCCGGGTGCAGGGGCAAAGCAGTGAGGAGCAGGCGATGCGCATGCGGGCTCTGATCACCGGCTGCGTGCTCGGCGCTTTTTCGGCCGCCGCGGGCGCCCAGTTCAACTTCAACCTCAACCGCCTGATTGACACCACGAAAAACGTCGGCCAGGCCAGTACCGAGATCAACGAGCAGCAGGAGGCCGGGATCGGCAAAGAGTACGCGGCGCTGCTCGTCGGCGCCGCGCCGCTGTTCGAAAACGCCGACGTGCAACGCTATGTCAACCGCGTCGGCCGGTGGTTGTCGCTCAATTCAGAGCGGCCGGACCTCAACTGGCAGTTCGGCGTGCTCGACAGCGACAATCTCAACGCCTTCGCGACGCCGGGCGGCTACGTGTTCGTCACCAAGGGTCTGCTGGCGCGCCTGAAGAGCGAGGCGGAACTCGCCGGCGTGCTCGCCCACGAGATTGCGCACGTGGTGAAGAAACACCATCTCGCCGCGCTGAAAAAGGGCGCCGGCATGCAGGCGGGCGCGAATATTCTTTCCGAGTTCGCCGCGCAGCGCGGTCGCAACCAGATGATTACCGATCGGCTTATCAGCGGCATGAAAGAAGTGATGCTGCGCGGCCTGGACAAGGACGACGAGTACGAGGCCGACCGCATGGCGGTGGTAATTGCGGCGCGCGCCGGATACGATCCCTACGGCCTGCCTGCTACGCTGCAGATGCTGCAGAGCATGAATCCGGAGGATTCGGGACTCTCACTGCTTTTTGCCACGCACCCTGCGCCCAACGCGCGGCTCGACGCGCTGGAGAGCGTCATGGGCACGCGCCTCGACCGTTTGGCCGGGCAGCCACAGGTGATGGAGCGCTTTGCGCGCATGATGCTGGGACCGCAGGCTGGTCCAGCGACTTCCCAACAGAAATAAGGCCGTCAGCCTAAGGAGCGCACCGGATTTTCGCCTGCTCTCAATGTCCTAACCTCCCGTAGCGGGACAATTTGATGTAGTAATCTCTAGCGACTTGCACCAAATGGTCGATCAGGTCATGCAAGTTGACGCACTTCCGTTTGGTTCTTCCAATTCAGTCGGCGCGCGCGCGACGTTTGCACCGATACGATGATTACCTTTCCCTCCGGTTGCGCGTACCGGCGCCGGCTCCAGGCTTGGTTCGCGGCCGGCGGCATCCGGCCGGAAAAAGTGCTCGAGCTGAGCTCATATCACTCGATCGTCGCCTGCGTTGCCTCGGGCACGGGCATCGCATTCGTGCCGCGATCCGTCCTCGCAACAATTCGTGTAGTGAAAAACGTTGCGGTTTACCCTCTCCCGGCAAATGTGGGTAAAATTACGACCGCATTGGTCTGGCGCAGGGGAGAGACCTCCTTGGCGTTAAAGGCGCTGCAGGAAGATGTCTTGGTGTTCAAAAAACAAACTAACCGCCCGCCCGGGCGCTGCGCGCCGCCTGGCATCGCGGGCGTCGTAACCGGCGCGAGAGCAAGAATGACGGAGGCATCAAGGTGGCGGTGATGAAATCCAATGTCGACGCGCCGGAGCGCGCGCCGGTAGTGATCCTGTACACCGAGGCGCGCGGATTCACGCGCACGTCGGAGATGCTCGAGCCGGAGGTGGTGCTCGCGCGCGTCT
>JAHFRO010000172.1 GCA_023266245.1 Betaproteobacteria bacterium
ACAAGTTCACGACCAAGTTTCAGCAGGCCTTTGCCGACGCCCAGAGCCTGGCGGTGGGCAACGACAACCCGTACATCGAGCCGCAGCACCTGCTCTACGCGTTGCTCAACCAGCAGGACGGCGGCACGGCCTCGCTGCTCGCGCGCGCCGGCGCGAACGTCGGCGGATTGCGCGCCGCCCTCAAGAACAGCATGGACCGGCTGCCCAAGGTCGAGGGCGCCGGCGGCGAAGTCAACGTCTCACGCGAGCTCGGCAACCTGCTCAATCTCACCGACAAGGAAGCGCAGAAGCGCGGCGATCAGTTCATCGCCTCCGAGCTATTTTTGCTCGCCGCGCTCAACGACAAAGGGGAAACCGGGAAGCTCCTCAAGCAGCACGGTGCGAACCGCCAATCGCTGGAGCAGGCGGTCAACGCGGTGCGCGGTGGCGAGGCCGTCCAGAATCCCGAAGCGGAAGGAAGCCGTGAAGCGCTGAAACGCTACACCCTCGATCTGACCGAGGGCGCACGCGTCGGCAAGCTCGATCCGGTGATCGGGCGGGACGATGAGATCCGGCGCGTGATCCAGATCCTGCAGCGGCGCACCAAGAACAATCCGGTCCTGATCGGCGAGCCCGGCGTGGGCAAGACCGCGATCGTCGAGGGGCTCGCGCAGCGTATCGTCAACGGCGAAGTGCCGGAGTCGCTCAAGGGGAAGCGCGTGCTCGTCCTCGACCTGGCGGCGATGCTCGCCGGCGCCAAGTACCGCGGCGAGTTCGAGGAGCGCCTCAAGTCGGTGCTCAAGGAAATCGCCCAGGATGCGGGGCAGACCATCGTCTTCATCGACGAGCTGCACACCATGGTCGGCGCCGGCAAGGCCGAGGGCGCGATCGACGCCGGCAACATGCTGAAACCGGCGCTCGCGCGCGGGGAACTGCACTGCGTCGGCGCCACCACGCTCGACGAGTACCGCAAGCACGTCGAGAAGGACGCTGCGCTCGAGCGCCGCTTCCAGAAGGTGCTGGTGGACGAGCCGACGGTGGAAGACACCATCGCCATCCTGCGCGGCCTGCAGGAAAAGTACGAAGTGCACCACGGCGTGGACATCACCGACCCGGCGATCGTCGCCGCGGCCGAGCTTTCTCACCGCTATATCACCGACCGCTTCCTGCCGGACAAGGCGATAGACCTGGTGGACGAAGCGGCTTCGCGCATCAAGATGGAGATCGACAGCAAGCCGGAAGAGATGGACCGGCTCGACCGGCGGCTGATCCAGCTAAAAATCGAGCGCGAAGCGGTGAAGAGGGAGAAGGACGAAGCCTCCCAAAAGCGCTTGGCGCTTTTGGGAGAAGAAATTCAAAAGCTGGGAAAGGACTACGCCGACCTGGAAGAGATCTGGAAGGCGGAGAAGGCGCAGGTCCAGGGCTCGCAGCACGTCAAGGAAGAGCTTGACCGACTCAAGGTCGAGAGGGAGGCTGCGAAGCGCAAGGGCGACTGGCAGAAGGTGTCAGAAATCCAGTACGGCCAGATTCCGCAGCTCGAAGCGCAGTTGAAGCACACGGACAAACCGAAGGCGGGCAAGCCGCGGCTGCTGCGCACGCAGGTCGGCGCGGAAGAGATCGCGGAAGTGGTCTCGCGCTGGACCGGCATCCCGGTCTCCAAGATGATGCAGGGCGAGCGCGAGAAGCTCTTGCAGATGGAAGACAAGATCCATCAGCGTGTGGTCGGCCAGGACGAGGCGGTGAAACTCGTGTCGGATGCGATCCGCCGCTCGCGTGCCGGCCTGTCCGATCCCAAGCGTCCCTACGGCTCTTTCCTGTTCCTCGGTCCCACCGGCGTCGGCAAGACGGAACTCTGCAAGGCGCTCGCGGAGTTCCTGTTCGATTCCGAGGATCACCTGATCCGCATCGACATGTCGGAGTTCATGGAGAAGCACTCGGTCGCGCGCCTGATCGGCGCGCCGCCGGGATACGTCGGTTACGAAGAGGGCGGCCACCTCACCGAAGCGGTGCGCCGCAAGCCGTACTCGGTGATCCTGCTCGACGAGATCGAGAAGGCGCACCACGACGTGTTCAACGTGCTGCTGCAGGTGCTCGACGATGGGCGCATGACCGACGGCCAGGGCCGCACCGTGGACTTCAAGAACACGGTGATCGTGATGACCTCCAACCTCGGCTCGCCCATGATCCAGCAGATGGCGGGCGACGACTATCAGGTGATCAAGCTCGCGGTGCTGGGCGAAGTGAAAGCGCAGTTCCGTCCCGAGTTCGTCAACCGTATCGACGAGATCGTGGTATTCCACGCGCTCGACGAGAAGCACATCAAGTCCATCGCGAAGATCCAGCTCGGCCAGCTCGAGAAGCGGCTGGCTTCGCTCGACATCAAGCTCGAGGTGAGCGATGCGGCGCTGAAGGAGCTTGCCGCCGCCGGCTTCGATCCGGTCTACGGCGCGCGCCCCTTGAAACGCGCGATCCAGCAAAAGCTCGAGAACCCGCTCGCCAAGGCCATCCTCGAAGGCCAGTTCGCCGCCAAGGACACGATCCGGGTGGACGTCAGGAAAGGTGTAATCGTGTTCGAGAGGTCCGGGGTCGCGGTCACCGTCAGCGCCTGAGATTTACGCTCGGCTCACGGGTCGGGCGTAGCGGTCGAATCACGTGGTCGCGGAGCCGACGGTCCGCGCCTGCTGCAGCAAGGTTGTCGCCTGCGCCTCGGGCAGAGGCTTGCTGAAATAGTAACCCTGCATCTCGTCGCAGCGATGCTTGCGCAGGAAGTTGAACTGTTCCTTCGTTTCGACGCCTTCGGCGATTACTTTCATCCCGAGGCTGTGGGCCATCGCAATGATCGCCTGGGTGATCGCGGCATCACCGGGATCGCCCGGAATGTCCAGAATGAAGGAGCGGTCAATCTTCAGGCTGTCTATGGGGAAGCGCTTGAGGTAGGCGAGCGAGGAGTAACCGGTGCCGAAATCGTCGATCGCGACACGCACGCCCATCTCCTTCAGCTGCTGGATCAACGTGACCGCCCGCTCCGGGTTGTGCATCACCATGCCTTCGGTGATTTCGAATTCCAGGCAGGTCGCGTCGCAGCCGGTCTGACTGAGAACCCGCTTGACGTCCTTCATCAGGTCGCCATGGAGAAACTGGCGCGGGGAAAGATTGACGGCGATTCGCAGGTGCGGCAGCCCTTGCTTCTCCCAGGCCCGGTGTGCGACGCAGGCGGTCTGCAGCACCCACTCGCCGATCGGGACGATCAGTCCGGTTTCCTCGGCGAGGGGGATGAACTTCGCCGGCGGTAACAGTCCCATTTCCGAATGCTGCCAGCGCACCAGCGCTTCCACGCCGGTGATGTGACCGGTGCCAATATCGATCTGGGGCTGATAGTGCAGCACCAGCTCGCCACGCTCCAGTGCGCGGCGCAATCCCGATTCCAGCGTCAGCCGCTCGATGGAGTGGACATTCATCTGCGCCGAGTAGAACTGGAACGCGTTCCTGCCCTGTTCCTTGGCGCGGTACATCGAGATGTCGGCGTTCTTCAGCAGGGTCTGCATGTCCTCGCTGTCATCAGGAAAGGTGCTGATGCCGATGCTCGCAGTGATCTGGAATTCCCGTCCGTCAAGGCGAAACGGTTTGGCGATGGCGGCAAGGACTTTCTGCGCCACCGCGGCGATCTGCACGGGCTGGAACAGCGCCTCGATCAGCACGACAAACTCGTCCCCGCCGAGGCGGCCGACGGTATCGATTTCGCGCAGGCATTCGCGCAGCCGTTCCGCGATTTCCTTGAGCACGCGGTCTCCGGCTTCGTGGCCGAGCGTGTCGTTGATGTTCTTGAAACGGTCGAGGTCGATGAACAGGATCGCCAATGGCTTGTCGTAGCGCCGCGCCTGGGCGAGCGCGTGGCTGAGGCGCTGATTGAACATGCTGCGGTTGGGTAACCCGGTGAGCTCATCATAATGCGCGAGATGACGGACGCGCTCCTCCGCCTCCCTGCGTGCCATGAACTGTCCGATCTGGCTGCCGATTGAGCGCGTGCTTTGCACCAGCACCTCGTCGGGCGGGCGGCTTACGCGGCTGAAAAACTCCATGATGCCGAGGATGTCATTGCCAAACCGGATCGGGAACGCGAAAGCCCCGCGTAACCCTGCCTTTGCCGCGAGAGGCCCGCGCCGGAAACTCGCGTCCTGAGTCACATCCGTGATCCATATGGGCTCGCCGCTCTCCCACGCGCGCCTGATCAGACCGCCCGTCGTTCGCGGCAAGGGCCTGGGCTGGCGGCTGAGCGCGACAAATTCCATGATCTCGGCAGACGGCACGCTCCAGGTCTCGACACGCACCCCCACCTGCTCGTGCTTATCCCAGAGCCAGCGCGCACCGCACTCAAATCCGAGCGTTTCACAGAGGGTCTGGATAACTTTTGGCATGACTTCTTCCAGCGTTTCGGATTCGGACAACAACCGGGTCACCCTGTGCTCCATCGCCTGCCGCAGTTCTGCCTGTTTGCGCTGGGTGATGTCGGTGATGGTGGTGACGACGCCGGAAGGTGTCGTAGCCGATTCCTCGAACAGCGGTCGCGCACTCATCGAAAGCCAGAGCACGGTGCCGTCCGGTTTGCGCAAACCTATTGTCACATTGGATTGCGGCTGGCCGGTGCGCAGCGCCGCGTTGGCCGGGCGCTCTTCGTTGGGGAACGTGGAGCCGTCTTCACGAATCGCCTGCCAGCTCGGGTCGAAATAGACGTTTCCCCTCATTTGATCCAGCGTACGGCCGAGGATGCGTTCCGCGCTGGCATTGCAGGCGATGATCCTGGCGTTTTTGTCTCGCAATATGAGACCTTCCGCTAGCGCGGCGATCACGGAGCGATATCTCGATTCGCTCTCGCGTAATGCCTTCTCCGCCTGTTTGCGCTCGGTGATGTCGACGATGGTGCCGATCAATCCCGCGACGCCGCCGTCGGCGCGCGTGAAAGTGGCCTTGTAGTAAATCGTGTCATGGTGCTGCCCGTCGGGGGTCGCGATGGACGTCTCGTACAGCTGTGGTCTTCCGGGGCGGTCCCACACCACCTGATCGTCCGCGTGCAGCCGGTCCGCGACTTCCGGGTTGTTGGGGTAGAGGTCGTGCACCGTCTTGCCCAGGAACGCTTGGCGCGGCGTGCCGAAGTAGGCTTCCCATGCCTTGTTTACCCCGAGGTAGCGGCCGTCGGTGCCCTTGAAATAAATCGGGTT
>JAHFRO010000173.1 GCA_023266245.1 Betaproteobacteria bacterium
GGGCGAGGACCTCGCAAGCTTCGCGCGCGGCTTCGACCGGCTCCACGCGTTGAAGCCCCACGAAATCCAGGTGGGGATATTGAAGCGCCTGCGCGGCACCCCGATCGCGCGCCACACGGAGGCATTCGCGATGCGCTGGAACCCGGACGCGCCGTACAACGTGCTCGCCACGGACCGCATGGACTTCGCGACGCTGCAGCGCGTCTCGCGCTTCGCGCGCTACTGGGAGATGGTGGGCAACTCGGGGCGCTTTCACCGCACGCTGCCGCTGCTGCTCGCCGATTCGCCCTTCGAGCGCTTCATGCGTTTCTCCGACTGGCTCTACGCTAAGACCGGCAAGACGCACGAGATCGCGCTCGAGCGGTTGTTCGATTTCCTGTTCGAGTTCCTGGCGGGCGAGCTCGGGGTCGGGCGCGAGTTGGCGCGGGACGCGCTGGTGAATGATTACCAGGCGAGCGGGGCGAAAGGCCGGCTCGCCTTTCTCGATTCCGGGTTGAAATTAGTCGCGTCGGAGAAGAAGCGCAAAGGCGCGGCGCACGGCGCGCCTCCGCGCACCGCGCGTCATCTGCGCGCGTGAGCTTGGTCTCTTACTTTATCCTTCATCCTTCTGCCTTCATCCTTCCCTAGGCGCCCCGCTGCGCGCCGGGCCGGCCGTCCTCCACCGTGTAGGCGGCGAGCGTGCGGATGCTCGAGTTGGGATCGGACACGTCGCTCACCGCGCGTAGGCGCGCGGTGCAGCGCTTCGCCGTAAGCTCGAGGGTGGTATAGCCGCGGCGCGTGCTGTTGGCGTATTTCACGTGCGGGTTCTCGGCGGCCCAGGTCTGCACCTGCTTCAGGGACGGGCCCTGCGAGGTGATGGAAGTGCCGACGAACTCGGTCGCCACCACCGGCGAGTCGGGGTGGTCGAAGTCGGGCTTGAGATCGGCGACGATGAACATGTGCACGTCGCCGCCGATCACCACGGGATTGGCGACGCGTTTCTCGGCGAGGAAGCGAAGCAGCCGCTCGCGCGCCTTCGGATAGCCGTCCCAGCCGTCGGTCCAGAACGACTGCCCCTCTCCCGGCGTGCGGTCCAACTGCGCCATCATGGTCTGCTGCGCGATCACGTTCCAGCGTGCGTTCGGGCGCGTCATGCCCTCGAACAGCCACTTTTCCTGAGCCGCACCGAGCAGCGTGAGCCGCGGGTCCAGCCGTTCGGGACAGTCGGCGGCGGGGACGACGTTGCTGCCGCCTCGACCGGGGCGGGGGCAGACCTGGTGAGAGCGGTACTGCCGGTCGTCGAGCACGTGGAACGCGGCGAGCGCGCCGAAGTCGGCGCGGGTGTAGATCCGCATATCCGGCCCGCGCGGCTGCATGCTTTTCGGCAGCGGCATGTGCTCGTAGTAGGCGCGGTAGGCCGCCGCGCGGCGCTCGAGGAAGAACTCGGGCGGGTCGAGGTACTGGGAGCGGTCGTTGGCGTAATCGTTCTGCACTTCGTGGTCGTCCCAGGTGACGATCCACGGAAACGCCGCGTGCGCCGCCTTGAGATCGTCGTCGCTCTTGTAGAGCGCGTAGCGGTTGTGGTATTCCTCCAGCGTCACCGGCTCGCCGGCGTTGTGCTTGCGCACGTGGTTGCGGCCCCACGAAGACTCGTAGATGTAATCGCCGAGATGGATGACGAGGTCGAGGTCCTCCTGCGCCATGTGGCGGTAGGCGACGTAATAGCCCTGCTCGTACTGCTGGCAGGAGGCGAAGGCGAAGCGCATGCGGTCCGCAGCCGCGGCGGGCGCGGTGCGCGTGCGGCCGGTCGGGCTCGTCGCGCCGCCCGCATGGAAGCGGTACCAGTACCAGCGCGCGGGCTCGAGCCCCGCGACCTCCGCGTGCACCGAGTGCGCCCATTCGGGGGCGGCGATCTCCGTTCCGCGACGCACGATGTTGCGGAAGGCGTCGTCGGCTGCGACTTCCCATGCGACTTCCACCGCCGCCTGCGGCATGCCACCGCCCGCCAGCGGCTCCGGCGCGAGCCGCGTCCACAGCACCACGCCCTGCGGGCTCGGATAGCCCGAGGCGACGCCGAGGGTGTAGGGGTTTTTGTCGAACCTGGGCCGTGCGAGGAGACGGGTGAAGGGCGCTGCCGCGGCAAGGCTTGCGGCGCAGATCAGGAACGAGCGTCGTGAAATCGGCATTCCACGCACTATAACGCAGGGGCATTGCAGTACGCTGACAGCCGTGGCCGCGGGGACAGGCCGCAACAGGCATTTACCACCGAATCACGCGGAATACACGGAGGTGAGGACAAGAACCCATTGGCCACGGAACCACACGGAAAACACAGACAAAAGGAAAAGCGCCCGTTTGCATTGGTCCTGAAATTCCGTGACTTCCGTGTGTTTCCGTGGTTGATTGGTTCTAGAATGGACCGGTCATGGACCTGCAGGACTTCCGGCAATCGCTGAAAGCGGAACGCCCGCCGCGCGGGCTTCCCGCGCCGCTGCGTGCACTGTGGCACGAGGCGAGAGGCAACTGGGACCGCGCGCACCAGATCGTGCAGTCGGAAGGCGGCCAGGCTGCCGCGCGCGTGCACGCCTATCTGCACCGCAGGGAAGGCGATTTGTCCAACGCCGATTACTGGTATTCACGCGCCGGGGCGGAGCGGCCGCGCGGCCCGCTGGAAAAGGAGTGGGAGTCCCTCGTCGGCTCGTTACTCGACGAAAATTTAACCGCTAAGACGCGAAGGCGCGAAGGAAACGCAAAGTAAAGAATAAATGAACTTAGTTCACCTTTTCCTTTGCGAAAACTTGGCGTCTTTGCGCCTTTGCGGTTCGGTTTTTTCCTAACCCGGGCGGCGCGTGAGGACCCTCAACATCATCGGCTCGGGGCGGGTGGGCCGCGCCTGCGGCCGGCTGTGGGTGCAGGCGCGGGTGTTCGAGATCCAGGATGTGCTGACGCGCTCGAAGGAGAGTGCCAGCAACGGGGTGAAGTTCATCGGCGCGGGGCACGCCGTCGGCGGGCTCGCCGAGATGCGCGGCGCGGACGTGTGGATGATCGCCACGCGCGATGATGCCATCGTGCCGAGCTGCAGGACGCTCGCGGAATCAGGCAAGATCACGCCCGACGACATCGTGTTCCACGTGAGCGGTGCCACCTCCTCCAGCGAGCTCAAGCCCGTCAAGGAGCGCGGCGCGCTGATCGCGAGCGTGCACCCGATCAAGACCTTCACCGACGCCGAGCTGGCGGTGCAGACTTTCTCCGGGACGTTTTGCAGCGCCGAGGGCGATCCCGAAGCGCTCAGGGTGCTGCGCCCGGCGTTCGAGAAGATCGGCGCAAAGGTGTTCGACATCGCGTCCGAGCTGAAGAGTCTCTACCACGCCGGCGGCGTGTTCGCCTGCAATTACCTGGTGGTGCTGGTCGAGGCGGCGCTGCGCGCTCACGAGAAGGCCGGTATCCCGCGAGCGGCCTCGCTGAAAGCGCTCGAACCGATGGTGCGGGAGACGGTGGACGCGATCTTCGACAAGGGGCCGGCGCGGGCGCTCACCGGCCCGATCTCGCGCGGCGACGTGCTGACCGTTCGAAGGCAGCTCGCCGCGGTGGAGGCGTGGGATGCCGCAATCGGCGGACTTTACCGCAGCCTGGGGCTGATCGCCGTGGCGCTTGCCGAGGCCGACGGCCGGCTCGACGCCGCGCGCGCGAACGAGCTGCGCGCCGTGCTTTCGGGGAAGTAAGCAGTATGGTTTTGTCGATTCACGACTCGCCACTCACGACTCACGGCTTCTAGCCATGCCGCTCAAGACTGTCACGGGAAAACACGCCGATCCGCGCAAGGGACGCGGCGCAGGCATCAACCCCGAGGGGCGCTTCGAGTCAGTCACCCGCGAGGCGTTCGACGACGGCTGGGCAACGCCGCCCGAGGACGAACTACCGCCGCTCAAGACTTACGTCACTGCGGAAAAAGTGAAGAGCATCATCTCACGCAACGACTCGCCCGACATTCCGTTCACGCAGTCGATCAACCCTTACCAGGGCTGCGAGCATGGCTGTGTCTACTGTGTAGATGGCGATACGCCTATCCTAATGGCCGATGGCAGGACGCGGCCGATCGAGGATGTGCGTGCCGGCGACGCGGTCTACGGCACGGTGCGCCGCGGCTGGTACCGGCGATATGTGAAGGCGCGCGTGCTCGCGCACTGGAGCGTCATCAAGCCGGCGTATCGGATATCCCTTGAAGACGGCACGTGCCTGGTCGCAGGCGCGGACCACCGGTTCCTCACTGAACGCGGCTGGAAGTTTGTCACCGATACCGATGCCCGAAGCGGCCCACAGCGGCCACATCTTACGACCCGCAACAAACTCATGGGCACTGGAGCCTTCGCGCCCCCGCCCGCGAGAGACCGTGATTACCGGCTCGGTTACCTGTGCGGCCTCATACGAGGCGATGGCCTACTGGCGTCGTACCACTACCAACGAGCTGGCCGGGTGCGCGACGACCAGCACCATTTCCGTCTGGCACTATGCGACACGGAAGCGCTTCAGCGGGCGCAGGAGTATCTACGCGACTGGCAGATCGTCACGCAGGAATTTGTGTTTCAGAAAGCCGTCGCCGAACGCCGGGTCATGCATGCGATCCGCACGCACGCGCGCCCGAAGGTGGAACAGATCCGCGCGCTCATCGCCTGGCCCGCAGCGCCTTCGCCGGGGTGGACCGCCGGATTTCTCGCCGGGATTTTTGACGCCGAAGGCAGCTACAGCCAGGGCATCTTGAGAATCAGCAACACGGATGAAGAGATCATTGCCTGGATCGGCCGCTGTCTTCGGACGCTCAATTTCCGTTTTGTTCTGGAGCAGGTCAATCAAACAAAACCTGTGAAAGTCGTACGCCTGACCGGGGGACTGCGCGAACATCTGCGCTTCTTTCATGGCGTGGATCCTGCAATCACCCGCAAGTTGGAGATCGAGGGGCAGGCCGTGAAGAGCGATGCGTGTCTGGGGGTCGTCAGCATTGAACCGCTCGGCAAGGCGCTGCGGCTTTACGACATCACGACGGAAACCGGGGACTTCATCGCAAACGGGGTGGTGAGCCACAACTGTTACGCCCGGCCCACGCACGCCTACCGCAACCTCTCGCCGGGCATAGACTTCGAGACGCGGCTCTTCGCCAAGGTGAACGCCGCCGAGAAGCTGCGGGAGGAACTCTCGCGACCCGGCTACCGCTGTGAGG
>JAHFRO010000174.1:0-1929 GCA_023266245.1 Betaproteobacteria bacterium
TAGTGGCGGTCGCGCGTAAGCCCCGGCGCGTCAGCAACGATCGCATCGCGGCTGCGGGTGAGCCGGTTGAACAGCGTGGACTTGCCGACGTTCGGCCGGCCGACTATGGCAACGATCGGGAGCATAGAAACGAAAGATTAGCCGCCAAGACGCCAAGGACGCCAAGAAAAGCAAACGAATATTAATTCAGTTTTCGCGATCACTGGATGGTAATCGCGAAGACGCCACCGCTGCGGGTCTGCACCAGCAAGCTCGACAGGTCGAGCGCCACGGGCGGCGCGCCGATGGCGCTGCCGTCGGTGGCGAGGCGCGCCGCGAATGAACCATCCTCGCGCGAGATCAGGTGCACGTAGCCCTCGAAATCGCCCACTACGACGTAGCGGCCGAAGGCGAGTGGCGCGCTCACGCCGCGACCCGCCAGCTTGTCCTGCCGCCAGATGCTGGCGCCGCTCGTCTTGTCGAGCGCCAGTACTGCGTTCTTGTCGTCGGTCACATAGAGATGGCGCGCGTCCACCGAGAGCCCGGCGACGCTGGATACGTCGCGCGCCCACAGCGGCGTGCCGCGGATCAGGTCGAAACAGGCAACCCGCCCCTGGAACGCCACGGCACACACCTGCGAACCGTCGATGACGGGGAGGCTGGTGATGTCGGCAACGCGTTCCAGCTCGGTTGTGCCGCGCGGCAACGCCACCACCCCTTCCCAGCCCACATTGCCGTTGGGTAGCGCGAGCGCAACCAGGCGCCCGCCGGGAAACCCGGCGAACACCCCGCCGCGATGGATCACCGCACCGACGTGTGTGCGCACCGACAGCGTCGGCGTCGAACGCTGGTAAACCCACCTGCGCTTGCCGTCGGCGACATCGAGCCCGTAGATGCGGCCGTCGCCCGCGCGCACCACCACGATGCCGTCCTGCGCCGCCGGCGGCGACAGCACCTCGCCGGAAAGCTGCGCCTTCCACAACTGCTTGCCGTCGCGGTCGAACGCCAGCACCTCGCCTTTGGGCGTTCCCAGAAGCACCAAGCCACCGCTCACGCCGACGCCGCCCGAGATGCGCTGGCCGGCGTCAATGCGCGCGACCTGTCTGCCGCCGGTCGCGTCGAATCCGGTGACCTGGCCCGCCGCGCCGCCGGCATAGACGACGTTGCCGGCGAGCGCCGGGAAATAAACGTTCTTGTCGGCGCCGCCGACGTTAGCCTGCCACAGGATTTTAGGCGCAGCCGTAGGCGTGAGCGGAACCAGCTCTGCCGGTTTCTGTACCGGACGGCTGCCGAACATGCGGTCGTAGGTGTCGTACACCGTCTGGCATCCGGCGAGCAGCGCAAGCGCGACCGCACCCGTTCCCAGCATGTGAAACAAGCGGTTCACCTGGCGTCACCGAGTGAGTCGAGCTTGATCTGTATCGTGGCGCGATACGGGCTGTTGGCTTCGCTCTTGTCGAGCGCGAGCTGGTAGGCGCTGCGCGCATCCGCCACCTTGCCCTGCGCCAACAGGATGTCGCCCCTCAAGTCCGAGTAGAGCCCGGTCATGGGCTCCACCGGCTTCGCCTCGACCAGCTTCAATGCCTCAGCGTAGTTTTTCTCGTCGAGCAGCACGCCGGCAAGCCGCAGGCGCGCTACGTCCTTGATCTCGTCCTCGCGCGCGTGTTCCGCCACCCACTGCAGCTGCGATTTCGCCCCGGCCAGATCGCCGGTGTCGAAGCTGGCGCGGGCGGCGGCGAGCGCGGCGAAGGTGGCGTACGGCGTCGCACCGTACTGGGCGGTGATCTGGCCCGCGATGTCACGCACCTTCCTGTGATCGCCGGCGCGCTCGGCGCGCTCCAGCTGCTCGTAAAGCGTGACCGCCGTGAGCGCCTGGTTGTGGCGGTAATAGCGCCAGCCCTGGAACGCCGCAATGGTGAGAAGCGCGGCGGCGGCGACCAGTATCACCAG
>JAHFRO010000174.1:2029-5193 GCA_023266245.1 Betaproteobacteria bacterium
TCGATCGCTTCGGCGACCGCTGCGCGCACCTGCTGCGCGTCCTCGCGCAGCGGCTTGACGCTCACCACGCCTGCGCCCGCTTCATCTTCCCCCACGATCACCGCGAAGCGCGCCCCGCTTGCATCCGCCTTCTTCATCTGCGACTTGAAGCTGCCACCGCCGCAGTGCAGTAACACGTCGAGGCCTGCATCGCGCAGCTGTTCGGCCACGCGCGCGCCATAGCGCTCGGCGGCCTCACCCTGGCGCACCAGATAAACATCCGGCACGCGCGGTGCCGCCTTCGCCCCGTCCTTGATCAGCGCGAGCAGGCGCTCGATCCCCATCGCGAAACCGCACGCGGGCGCGGGCTTGCCGCCGAACTGCTCGACCAGGGCATCGTAGCGCCCGCCCGCGCACACCGCATTCTGCGCGCCGAGCCGGTCGCTCACCCACTCGTAGACCACGCCGTTGTAATAATCGAGTCCTCGCACCAGCCGCGGGTTGATGCGGAAACCGATCCCGGCCTCGCGCAGCAGCGATTGCAGCTCCTCGAAGCTCTTCAGCGAAACCTCGTCGAGGTCGTCGGCCAGCCTGGGCGCCTGCGCGATGAGCTCCGCGAGTGCCGGGTTCTTGCTGTCGAGCACGCGCAGCGGATTGGCGCGCAGCCGCCGTTTGGAATCGGCGTCAAGGCGGCCCTCATGCCGCTCCAGGTACTGGACCAGCCGCTGGCGATAGCGGGCGCGCGTCTCACCAACGCCCAGCGTATTGAGCTCAAGCGCGATGCCGTCCAGGCGGAGGGCGCGCCACAACCGTGCGCACATCGCGAGATGCTCGGCGTCGATGTCCGGTCCGGGAAAACCGAGCGCCTCCACTCCGACCTGGTGGAACTGCCGGTAGCGGCCCTGTTGCGGACGCTCGTGGCGGAACATCGGTCCCCAGTACCACAGTCGCTGCGGTCCCCCGTAGAGCAGGCTGTGTTCGATCACCGCGCGCACGCAAGCGGCCGTGGCCTCGGGGCGCAGCGTGAGGCTCTCGCCGTTGAGCTCGTCGACGAAGGTATACATCTCCTTCTCGACGATATCGGTGGCCGCGCCGATCGAGCGCACGAACAGCTCGGTCTTTTCCACGATCGGGGTGCGGATGGCACGGTAGCCATAGGCACGCAGCCAGTCACGCACCGTGTCCTCGAAAAACTCCCACAGGTGGGCTTCCTCCGGCAGGACGTCGTTCATCCCGCGGATCGCCTGTATCGTCTTGGAAGTCATTGCGATTGGTGACTGGTAGCTTCGGGCCCGGGGTCATGATCCGCAAAGGCGTGAGTCGTGAATCGTGAGTCGTGAATCAGGCTACCCGAGCTCGCAGTTTTTCCTCGACTCACCACTCACTATTCACGAATCACGCTTTTTCCAGTCACGGGTCACCCAAGATCAGGCGTGCTCGGTATCCTGCGCCGGTTGTGCCTGCTGCGTTTTTTCGGACTGACTCGAGTACCGGGTGACCACGTAGTGCTCGACGATCTTCTGGAATTCGGCGGCGATGTTATCGCCCTTCAGCGTCACGGTCTTGACACCGTCCACATAGACCGGCGCCACCGGGTTTTCACCCGAACCGGGCAGGCTGATGCCGACATTGGCGTGCTTGCTCTCTCCGGGACCGTTCACCACGCACCCCATCACCGCGACGTGCATGTTTTCCACTCCCGGGTAGCGGCCGCGCCACAGCGGCATCTGCGTCCGCAGCCAGCTCTGGATGCGGTCGGCGAGCTCCTGGAAGAAGGTGCTGGTGGTGCGTCCGCAGCCGGGGCAGGCGATCACCATCGGCGCGAACGAACGCAGCCCCATGGTCTGCAGTATTTCCTGCGCCACGACCACTTCCCGGGTCCGGTCCCCGCCCGGCTCGGGCGTGAGTGAAATGCGGATGGTGTCGCCGATGCCTTCCTGCAGCAGCACCGCGAGCGCCCCCGTCGAGGCGACGATGCCCTTCGAGCCCATGCCCGCTTCGGTGAGTCCCAGATGCAGCGCGTAGTCGCAGCGTGCGGCGAGCTCGCGGTAGACCGCGATCAGGTCCTGCACGCCGCTCACCTTGCACGAGAGCACGATGCGGTCATGGGAAAGCCCGAGGCTTTCCGCCTGCTGCGCGCTCTCGAGGGCGGAGGCAACCAGCGCCCTGCGGGTCACCACCGCGGCATCCTGCGGCTCGGGCAGCCGCGCGTTCTCGTCCATCATGCGCGTGAGCAGCTCGGGGTCGAGGCTGCCCCAGTTCACTCCGATGCGCACCGGCTTGCCGTAGCGGCACGCGTACTCGATCAGGGTGGCGAACTGCTCATCGCGCTTCGCGCCACGGCCGACGTTGCCGGGGTTGATGCGCAGCTTGGCGAGCGCCTCGGCGCAGGCCGGATGCTGGGTGAGCAGCCGGTGGCCGTTGAAATGAAAGTCGCCCACCAGCGGCACGTTGATGCCCATGGCCTCCAGCCGCTCGCGGATTGCCGGCACCGCTGCCGCGGCTTCGGCGTCGTTGACCGTCACGCGCACGATTTCCGACCCCGCGCGCGCCAGCGCCGCGACCTGCTGCACCGTGGCGGGAACATCCGCGGTGTCGGTGTTGGTCATCGATTGCACCACGATCGGCGCATCGCCGCCGATCGCGACGAGACCCACCTGCACCTTGCAGCTCCTGCGCCGAGGCACGGGTCCGTATTCCGCGTAGCACTTCATTGCAGGGTCAAACGGGCGACGTCGATCTTGGTGTGGCGTGCGAGATCCACCGGCCGGTCGTCGTAGGTAAGCCGCACGCCGTGCGCGTTGCCGACCACCAGCGTGAACGGCGGCAGCCCGTTGACGATCTGCTCGGTGCCGGGGCGGTTCAGCTGATAGAGAATGGTCTTGCCGTTGCGGTCGCGTATTTCCACCCACGACTCCCTGTCGAACACCATCCGCACCTGCCGCTCGCCCGGCCGTGCAAGCTTGTCGTAGTCACGCAGCGCGCTGCGTGCGGCGGGCGATGCCGCGTCGTGCGACGTGGCGGCGGTCACCGCGGTCGCCGTCATCGTCGGCTGGCTTGCCTGTGCTTTGCCCGCCAGCGGCGGGGTCGCGGCGCCCGTTTCGGCCTGCGCCAGCGGGGACGCCGCCTCCTGCGGCTGCGGCGCCGCGGGGACCGGGGCCGGCGTCACCGCGACCGGCCGGGTC
>JAHFRO010000175.1:0-1420 GCA_023266245.1 Betaproteobacteria bacterium
GTCACTGAATCAAACTTTCAGCCGCATCATGGCGGCCGTGGGGAGGCGATATGAACGAAAGCATCAGCACCGGGTTTCTGCGCAAGCTCGATTCGTCGGACGTATTGCTGGTAGTGGCCCTGCTGGTCCTCGCCTGGACGCTGGCCACGGCCGTTCGATGGGCTCTGCGCCACGCCGCCGAGAAGGCGCGGCCCGGCCTGCGGCTTTCGATCCTGCGCGTCATTCCGATCGCGCGGCTTTCCATCGGCGTGGGCGCCCTGGTGGTGATCGTGCCGATCCTCGTCGAGCCGTCGTTTCAAAACGTGGTGGCGCTCCTCGCCAGCGTGAGCCTGGCGCTCGCCTTCGTGCTCAAGGACTACGCGAGCAGCCTCGCCGCCGGGCTGGTGACGGTGCTGGAAAACACCTACCAGCCGGGGGACTGGATCGAGATGGACGGGGTCTACGGCGAAGTCAAGTTCATCGGCGTGCGCGCCGTTCATCTCGTGACGGCCTACGACAACGAGGTGATCATCCCGCACTACCAGATCTGGTCCAAGAAGATCTCCAACGCCACCAGCGGCAGCCACAGCCTGCTGTGCGTGGCGGATTTCTACCTGCAACCCGACCATGACGGCACGGCGGTGCGGCAGCGCCTCGAGGAAATCGGGGAAACGAACCCGGGGCGAAAACCGGAAACGAAGGTGAGCGTGGTCGCGCAGGAAAAGCCCTGGGGCACGCACTACAAGCTGAAGGCTTACGTGAAGGAGAGCCGCGAGCAATTTGATTTCATCACGGACCTGACGCTCCGGGGCAAGGAAGCGCTGCGGGCGATGAACGTCCGGTTCGCAAATGTGCCCTATGCCGAGGCGGGCGGGAAGGTCTAGTGACAGGGTGAGACCCCATAGCCAGCAAGGGGTGAGGGCGGATGGATGAAGGATGAGGGAGGAAGACCAGGGCAGAAGGCAGAAGATTGAAGGCGGAAGGAGTCGAAATCCGACTTACGGAATTTGAATCTTCCCGCCGCCCGGCAGCCCGCCCATGCCTCCCTGCGGGACGACGATGGAAGAGGCCGCCTGCCGGCGCAGCTCCTGCAGGTCGCGCACCGTGCGCTCCACCGCGTCCTTGGCCACGCCGGCGAACTTTGATACCGCCTCATCAAGCGATTTGGCCTCGATCTCGAATGTGATGGGCAGCGCGCCGACGCTGGTCAGAAGCTGCGCTTCCCCGACGTAGACGGTCTTGCGGCTCGCGTCCGGCGAGCCGTCGCTCTTCACGGGGGTGAGCGTGCGGATGGTGCCCACCTTGCGGTCGGTGTAGATCTCCTCGCGGCAGAGCGTCGCGGGGTCCATCTTGATGTCCGGAGTCCTTTCGTCCTGTTTTGCAGCCATGACCGTCTCGCTTCGGGAATGCTTGAGGTCGCAAGCGTAGCAGAAAAATGCCT
>JAHFRO010000175.1:1520-5184 GCA_023266245.1 Betaproteobacteria bacterium
TTTATCGGCGTGCATCTGCGGCTGATTGTCGTTTCACGGGTTTTTGAGACGACTTTTAGTGCTTCAGCGCATCACCCGCTCCAGCTCGTCGCAGGCGTTGCGTGCGCCGTCCTCCCGGCCCACCTGTTCGCCGATCGCCCGCGCTCGCGCAGCGTAGTCCGGCGAAGCGAGCAGCATTTCCAGCGCTTCGGTCATGGCGTCGGCGGTCGCTTTCTTGAACGGCACGGTGAGCGCGACACCGAGCTGCGCCGCGCGCCGTGCGTTGTCGGGCTGGTCGAAAGCGACCGGGACGATCAGTTGCGGGCGGCCGGCGGCGAGCGCCTGTGCGAGGGTGCCGATGCCGCCCGAATGCACGACCGCCGCCGTGCGCGGAAACACCGCGGAGTAGGGAAGATACTGGAACACCTTCACGGTGGGCGGCACGGCGCCGAGACTTTCCGGCGGGGCGCCGGTGAGGAGTATCGCGCGGCGCTTCAACCTTTGCGCGGCCTCGATCGCCTCGTGCCAGAAATCGCCGGCGATCAACACCGCCGAAGAACCGAGCCCGAACACGATGGGCGGATCGCCCGCCGCGAAAAACGCGTCGAGCTCGGCCTGTGTTCCAGCGTCGGCCGGCGGGCTGTCATAGCGCGGAAAGCCGCATAGAACGGTCTGCTCCGGCCAGTCGGCCTGCGGGCTGGCGAGTACGCGCGAGAACAGCGCGAGGTTGAGCAGCGGCGAGTACTGGCCTTCGAGCTGCGCGATCCCGCGCGCCGGCGGCAGTCCCAGCTCGGCGCGAAGCCGATAGAGCGGCTTCTCCCACTGGCGCACCTTGAGCCGGGCGAGCCCGAACATCAGGCGATACGGGGCGACGCCGAACTTGCGAACGTACTGGAGCCACGGCGCGGCCGCGAACAGCGGCGGGTCGATTGCCGAAAAGAGGCTCAGCGGCGAGAGCAGGGTGGAGACCCAGCGCATGCCGCGCTGCTCGGCGATGAGCGGCCCGGCGAAGGCGAGGGGATGAGTGATGAGGAGATCGGCGCCGCCGGCGGCGCGCAGCAGGTCGTCGTAGCTCTCCCGCACGCGCGGCATGAACATCCCCCGCACCAGGTATTCGGGGCCGCGCCACGGTTCGAGCAGGCGCTGCATCACCGCGAGCCGGTCGCCAAGCTCGTCCATGCCGGGGCGCATCGCGGTGAACTCGATGCCTGCGGCCCCGACCGCTTCGCGTAAGCCGTCGAAGGTCGCGATCAGCGGGCGGTGGCCGCGGCGCTTGAGCTCGAGCGCTATCGCGATGTAGGGGTGCAGGTCGCCCAGCGAGCCGAAGGTCGCGAACACGATGTGTTTTGAGTTCATGTGCGTCGATGCTGAAACGCCGTGCAGGGAACGGCGGCAACTTTTTCAGTTGCGCGGGGGAGTATAGCGGGTGCTTCAGTCCGGGATGTCGGGCACGGGCTGGCTGTAGCCGTCGCTCGCGCCACCCGGGATTGATCAGTCAATCTTGGCGCCGGAGGCCTTGACGACCTTGCCCCACTTCGCGACTTCGGACTTCACGAGGTCAGCGAACTGCTGTTGCGAGACGGTACCGGGGGTTGCGCCCTGCCTGGCGAGGTTGCCGATCACGTCCGGTGCGCGCAGCGCCTGCGCGATCTCATTGTGGAGTCGAGCGACAATCTCCCCGGGGGTTGCCGCCGGCACGAAGAGGCCGTACCAGTACAGGACTTCGTAGCCGGGGACGCCGGATTCCATGACCGTCGGCACGTCAGGCAGCGCGTCCGAGCGCTTGACCGTGGACACCGCAATCGCCTTGAGGCGGCCGCCATTGATGAGCCCGACCGCGGCCGGGAGTGAAGAGAACATCACCTGCACCTGTCCGCTCACAACATCGCCGAGCGCGGTCGGCGCGCCCTTGTAGGGCACGTGTGTCCACTGGATGTTGGCCATCGAGCGGAACAGCTCGCCCGAGAGGTGCGTGAACGTGCCGTTGCCTGCGGAGGCCACGTTAATGTCGCCGGGCCGCGCCTTGGCGAGCGCGACGAGGTCCTTCACCGTCATCACCGGCATCGAAGGATGTACGACGACGACTATCGGGGTGGATGCGACCATTGCCACCGCCGCAAGGTCGCGCACGGTGTCGTAGGTGAGGCGGGTGTAGAGCGACGGATTGACCGCGATTTCCGAGGTCGAGGCGAGCACCATGGTGTAGCCGTCGGGCGCTGATTTCACCGCGGCCTCGGTGCCGATCGAACCACCCGCGCCGCCGCGGTTATCCACGAACACCTGCTGCTTCATCTGCTCGGTGAGCCTCTGGGCCATGATGCGGCCGACGATGTCCGATCCGCCACCTGCCGGGAAGGGCACGATGAGGCGCACGGGCTTGGCGGGATAGCTTTGCGCGGAGGCGGTGCCGGCGATCAGCAACGCGCCGACGACAGTAAGCAGGCGGATCTTCATGGCTTCACTCCCCGAGCAATTGGGCGCGCGCTTCGTCCACGTCATCGAGCACTCCCGACAGTCGCGAAATGCCGTTTTCGAGCGACGCGGCGATTTTTTCGACGCCGAGTTTTTGTCCATCGGGATACATCATGAGACGGACCGCAGGCGCGCTGCCGGGCATAGCGACCGCGCCGATCGTGAGTATGCCGTCCTGCTCGAGCATCTCCATCGCGACGAGGCCCGCCGCTTCCACCGGCACCAGCCGGGGCTGGTCGCTCGTGCCGCGCTGCTCGCGCGCGATATCGAGCGCGTCGTCGCCCGACATCGACACACCGGGACCGCCGAGATAGGCGCGTTTCGGCCCGTACTGCGCGGCGAGCACTTCGAGCAGTTGCTTGGCAAGCTCGCCGGCGCGCTTGATGACTTTGGGATCGAAGTTCTTGAGGGCGTTGGCGACGCCGACGTACTGGCCTGCCTGCGCCTCGAGCCCGAGCTCATAGGCACGCGAGCCGATCATGGTCACGAGGTCCGGGCGGCCGACGAAGACGCCGGCGCGCGGCCCCGCGACGTGCTTGTCGGCGGAACACACGGCAAGGTCAACGTCGCCCACCTCGAAAGTGCGCGGCTCTTCAAAGAAGCCGATGCGCGAGGCCAGGTGCGCGTCGTCCACGTAAACCAGCGTGTTCGGGCCGCGCGGCAGCGCGAGCGCGCGCTTGAAGTCGGCGAGATCGATGTGGCGCTTGGAGGCGCTGATCGGCGTGATGATGAGCAGCCGCGGCGCGCCTTCTGCCTGCCAGGCCCTTTCGAGATCGGCGAACGAGAAAACCTCGGTGAAGCGGGCGCCGGCCATGGCGATGGGGCGCACGGCGGAGGGATGGGTGACGCCGCCCGCCGGCGCGTATCCGAACACGCGGTCGCCGCTCTTGAGCACCGTCGTGAGCGCGATGAAGTTCGCCGCCGAGACGCGGTTGAGAATGAGCGCCTTGTGCTTCGCGGGATCGGCGCCCATGTGCTTCAACGCGAGCGGTTCGGTGTGTCCCTCGAAGCGTTCGAAAAACGGCACGTGGCTGGCGAGATGCGAAACGTCTTCGGTTCCAAGCCCGCTGCCGCGGTTCATGCCCGAGAGATCGTAGACGCTGTCCTTGCCCTTGGTTCGCACGCGCTCGCCGACCATCTCGCGCGCGCGCAGCATGCGCCTCACTTCTTCGTCGGTGCTTTTCAGAATGCTGCCGCGCGCGTAGCGCACGAT
>JAHFRO010000052.1:0-11857 GCA_023266245.1 Betaproteobacteria bacterium
TGACGGCTCACCCCCGCTCGCCGAACCGCGCGAGCGCCTGATCACCGCCTCGAAGAACGGGCCGTATTTCGTGAGCGGCCACGTGGAACTCGGGGCCGACGGCGCGAAGCCGCGTTTCGCCGACCGCTATGCGCTGTGCCGCTGCGGGGGATCGAACAACAAGCCGTTCTGCGACGGCACACACTGGGCGATCGGATTCGACGAGAGCCGCGGGCGGCAGGCAGGCGTGTTCGTGCCGCCGCTCGGCGTCAGGCGGTTCAGTCTCGTCTTCGGAGGACTGTTGGTCGCCGGCGCAGCGGCCGCGATCGTCGCGATCGAAGCCGCTGGCAAGTGGACGGCGCCGGGATTCCTCGGCCCGGGCGCGCTGATTCCCGACCTGAACCTCGCGCTCGAAATCCTGCTCGTGGCAGGCCTCACCTTCGGCTACTGGCTCGCGAAGCGGGGCAACATCGCCGCGCACCGCTACAACCAGACCATCTGGGTGCTGCTCAACGTGGTGCTCGTGGCGCTCATCATGGCAGGCAGCATGGAAAACGTGAAGCTGGAGAGCGTTGCCGACCTCGCCAAGACGCACTACTGGGTGCCGTGGCTGCACGCGGCGGTAGGCGCCGCGACGGCGGCGTCGGGGCTGTGGCTCGTGCTGCAGATGAACGGCATCCTGCCGAAGCGGCTCCACGTGCGCGGCTGGAAGACGCTGATGCGGGTCACGCTCGCAGGCTATTGGATCGTCGCGCTGCTCGGGCTGGCGATCTATTACCTCTGGAACATATAGTGAGCCGCACGGTGGGCCCCGCCCCTACAGCGGCAGTAAACGGGGTCACGGCAGTAAACGGGGTCAGACTCGACTTTCGCCCACAAAAAAATCGCCCTTAATTTTGCTCTTAGCTTTCTTTGCGGTTTAATTTTCGCCTTGGTTTTCCTTTGCGTCCTCTGCGTCCTCCGCGGTTCAGCTTTTCTTCCAAAGTTCCGCGAAGGCGCTCGCCGTCTGATCGACGTCGGCGGCGCCGATGTGGCGGTGGGTGACGAAGCGCAGTGCGTAGATGTCGCACGGAGCGACGAGCATCCCCTTCTGTTTCAGGTCGGCTGACCACTGCGCAGCACGGCGGCCGCTTTTCCTGACTTCCACGCGCACAAGATTGGTTTCGACCTCGCGCGGGTCCACGAGGCTCGCATCGATGCGATGCAATCCTTCGGCGAGGCGCTTCGCGGTCTGGTGGTCCTCGACCAGGCGATCCACCATGGTCTCGAGCGCGACGATGCCGGCGGCGGCGAGCGGCCCTGCCTGGCGCATGTTGCCGCCCACCATCCGGCGGTAGGCGCGGGCGCGCTCGATGAACGCCTTGCTCCCGCACAGCACCGAGCCCACCGGCGCCGACAAACCCTTGGAAACGCAGAAACACACTGAATCCGCGTGGCGCGCCACTTCGGTAGCAGCCGCGCCGAGGGCATGCGCCGCATTGAACAGCCGCGCGCCGTCGAGATGCACGGGGATGCTTTTCTCGTGCGCCAGCTCGTAGACCTCCCGCATGTGCCCGAGCGGCAGCACCGCGCCGCCGGAGCGGTTGTGGGAGTTTTCCATCCACACGAGCGCGGTCCCCATCTGGTTGCGGGCGGTTGGCCGGATCGTCTCGCGCAGGGTAGCGACGTCCATCGCGCCGCGCTTGCCGGGAATCCCGCGGTAGAACAGGCCCGCGACGCCGGCGATGCCGCCCAGTTCAGCGTTCAACGTGTGCGAGCCTTCCTCGAGCAGCACTTCGCCGCCGCGCTGGGCGTGTGTCAGCATGGCGACGAGATTCGCCATGGTGCCGCTCGGCATGAAGGCGCCGGCTTCCTTGCCGGTGCGCTCCGCGGCCATCTGCTCAAGCTTCTGCACCGTCGCATCGCCGTCGCGCGAGTCGTCGCCAAACGTCGCCTCGCGCATGGATTCGAGCATCGCCTCGGTGGGTCGGGTGACGGTGTCGCTGCGGAGATCAATCATGCTGTTACCTGAAAAAATGAGCCGCCAAGGACGCCAAGACCGCCAAGAAAACCAAAAACATCAATAGAACCGCCAAAGCGCCAAGACGCCAGGAAGATCAAAAAATATCAACCGCTAAGGAATTCCAATATCGAACGGTCCAGCTTGAATCGGGCGCCCTAAGAGGCGCCTTATATTACGCCGTTTCGGGCGTCTAATCCGGGACAGATCGCCCCGACTTCTTGAAATCTGACGAGCCCGCACCGTGTTGTGCGTCTTTCGGCGAGCGCGATGGTTTTCCGTTGTTGGTCTTAGTGTTCCTGAAGTTTCTTGCTTGCTCTTCTTGGCGCCTTGGCGTCTTGGCGGTTCTTCATTCTTTGTTGTTTTTACGTTCTTCCTTCGCGTCCTTCGCGTCCTCCGCGTTGAGAGGTTGGGTATCAGCGACAGACTTCCTCGCCCACTGGCGGCTCGGGTTGAGCGACGAAGCCGAATTTACTCGGCACCTCGCGAGCGGCGACCGGCTCGATTTTGACGCTGGACTCGCGGTGCTTGAGCCACAGCGGCACATCGCGCTGCTGCTGCGCCAGGTCCATCAGCCCGTCGAGCACCGGTTCGTCCAACGGGTTGCCGGTGGCGTCCATGAAGTACGGTACGAGCCTTCCCAGATCGCGGTCGTGGACCACACCGATGCCGTGTTCGGTGACAAGCAGCAGCGCGCCCGACTCGTCTATCCACGCGCCTTCGATCTCCGCGGCGCGCTTGCCGGTGTGCGTTTCGAGCTCCAGCGGCGCGCCCTCGGCGCTCGCCACGCGCAGCACCAGGGGCGTGTAATCCAGCGTGACGAATACGCGCTGCGGCCCGTTCTGGAAAAACCAGCAGCCGCGTTCATCGCGCTCGTAGTTGCGGCCGATGAAAGCGGTCACGATGGGGTTGGAGATGCGCTCGCCCTTGATCAGCCATTGCCCGCGGCGGTCGAGCGAGAGCCAGCCATAGACCGATGGCACATTCGGCCATTTGGCCATGCCGCGCAGGACGATGTCATCCATGCCGCAAATCTACCACAGAGGCACAGAGACACAGAGGTAACAAAATGAAAAGCACGAACCCGGAAACACAAGAATGCAAGACTTGATGTCTTGCCCGCTTCTGTTACGAGCTTCGTCTCTGGATCGAGAGATTTTCTCGGCGCCTCTGTGTCTCTGTGGTGAGGTGAGAATTACTATTGCTCTTCGGCGTGGGCGGTCTTGGCGTGCTGCGCGACGAGGTCCTTCTGCACGTTGGGCGGCACCGGGTCGTAGCGCGCGAATTCGATGGTGTAAGAGCCCTGGCCGGCGGTAACGGATTTGAGCCGCGCCTGGTAGTTGTTGAGTTCCGATAGCGGCACCTGGCCCTTGATCAGCAGCGTGCCCGGCGCGAGGGTGTCGGTGCCGCTCAGCTGGCCGCGTTTGGAAGAGATGTCGCCGGCGATGTCGCCCATGTTGGCTTCGGGGGCGGTGATCTCGATGTTGACGATGGGCTCGAGGATGATCGGGCGCGCCTTGCTGATGGCATCCATGAACGCGCGCTTGCCGGCCGCGATGAACGCGACTTCCTTGGAGTCCACGTCATGGTGCTTGCCGTCGTAGACGATGACACGCACGTCGTGCAGCGGAAAGCCCCCGAGCGGACCCGCCTCGAGCACCTGGCGGACGCCTTTCTCCACGGCCGGGATGAACTGCGTGGGGATCGTGCCGCCTTTCACTTCGTCCACGAACTCGAAGCCCGAGCCGCGCTTCAAGGGCTCGACCTTGAGGAATACCTCGCCGAACTGTCCCGCGCCGCCGGTCTGCTTCTTGTGGCGGTGGTGGCCTTCGGCGCGGGCGGTGATGGTCTCGCGGTAGGGAATGCGCGGCGGCTTGGTCGAGACTTCGACGTGGTACTGGTTCGCCATTCGGTCGAGGATGTAGCGCATGTGCAGGTCGCCCAGCCCGCTGATGATCGTCTCGTTGACCGTGGCGTTGTGCTCGACGCGGAAGGTCGGGTCCTCGGCGGCGAGCTTGTGCATCGTTTCCGAGATTTTCTGCTCGTCGCCGCGGCGCTTGGGCTCGACCGCCAGCGAGTGCATCGGGGTCGGAAACTCGAGCGGCACGAGATGGATATGGTCCTCGTCGTGCGAGTCGTGCAGTACCGCATCGAAATGGATTTCGTCCACCTTGGCGACTGCCCCGATGTCGCCCGGCACCAGCGCCTCGGTCTCGACGAACTCCTTGCCCTGCAGGAGGTACGCGTGGCCGACCTTGAACGGCTTGCGCCCGTCGCCGATGAGTAGCTGCGTGTCCTTGGTGATGGTGCCCTGGTGCACGCGGAACACGCCGACCTTGCCGACGAAGGGATCGATCACCACCTTGAACACGTGTGCCAGCACGTGCTTCTTGGGGTCGGGCTGGGCCTTGATCGGCTGGGCCTTGTCGCCTTCGCCTTTCAGGAGCTGCGGCGGATTGCCCTCGGTGGGATTGGGCATGAGGCTGACGAACACGTCGAGGAGTTCCGCCACGCCGGCTCCGTTGCGGGCCGAAACGAAGCACACCGGAATCAAGTGCCCGTCGCGCAGCGCCTGCTCGAACGGCGCGTGCAGCTGCTCCGGGCTCACTTCCCCCTGCTCGAGGTACTTCTCCATCAGCGCTTCGTCCACCTCAACCACCTGATCCACCAGCGCGCGGTGCGCTTCCTCGACTGAAGAGAAGTCGGAAGCGCCGGAGGGATTGAAGAAGCAGTCCACCACGCGTTTGCCGCCGTCGGCGGGCAGATTGATCGGCAGGCACTCCTTGCCGAAGGTCGCCTGGATCTTGGCGAGCAGGCCCGGCAGGTCCACGTTCTCGGCGTCGATCTTGTTGACGACGATCGTGCGGCAGAGATTGCGTTTCGCGGCCCACTGCATCATGCGGCTGGTGATCATCTCGATGCCGTTCTGCGCGTTGACCACGATCGCCGCGGTCTCCACCGCGGGCAGCGCTCCGATCGCCCGCCCGATGAAATCGGGCAGTCCCGGGGTGTCCACGAGGTGCACGCGCGTGTCGCGGTGGTGCAGGTGCACGACCGAGGCGTTGAGCGAGTGCTGGTATTGCTTCTCCAGCGGATCGAAGTCGCACACCGTGGTGCCTTTCTCGACGCTGCCGGGGCTGGCGATGGCACCGGCCTTGGCGAGCAGCGCCTCGGTGAGCGTGGTCTTGCCGGCGCCGCCGTGACCGACGAGCGTGATGGCACGGATGGCTTCGGGCGAAAACTTGAGCATGGTGGACTCCTCCGACCCTCTTTTCTCCGGAATGGCTGGGATAGCTTGGGGGGGTTAGCCGAGTATAGCCGGGCACGAGGTGGCCGTTCAAGGTTAACCCCGTACCGCCCCAGGTCTCGTTTATACAGTCAGCATCGCCTGGATGCGCAACCTCGAGGAGACGACATGAAGCCGAGATCCATCGTATTGCTTGCTTTGTTGTGGGGCCTCACCGGCACGGCAGCCGCGGTCGGCAACCTCGCGGACGTGACGGTTTACGACCGCGCCGAGCAGCGCACGCTGCCGGTTTATCACCATGAAGGCCGCTACTACGTCGTCGGCAAGCCCGGCAGCGAGTATCAGATCCGCGTGCGCAACCGGACCGGAGGGGAGATCCTCTCGGTGGTCTCGGTGGATGGGGTCAATGCGGTGAGCGGCGAAACCGCGAACTGGCATCAGACCGGCTACGTGCTCGCGCCGCACCAGACGCTGGAGGTCAAGGGCTGGCGCAAGAGCCTCGCGCGGGTGGCGGCGTTCTTTTTCACCGAGCATCAGAACTCGTATGCCGCGCGCACCGGCCGGCCGGAAAACGTCGGGGTGATCGGGGTGGCGCTGTTCCGCAAAAAGGCAGAGCCCGAAGCGCAGATTGATCAGACACCAGCGCGGCGGGAATCCTCCGGGGCCGGCGCCGCGGAAAACAGTCCGTTCCCGCGCTCGGCGGAGCCGGAGAGCGGCGCCGGGGCGGCAAGCCCTGCGCGCTCGCGCGCAGCCGACGGCGCACCCCGCTACGCGCCGTCGCCGCCGCCTCAGGGCGGCTCTGGGAAAGTAACGGAGGATTCCACTTCGGCGGCTCGCGCGCCTTCCCGCTCCACGCTGCGCGAGTCCGAGTCCGGCGCGCATCCATTCGAGAAATCGTCATCGCTCGGAACGGGCCACGGGCGCAGCGAAACCTCGCATGCGCGTTACACCTCGTTCGAGCGGGCGACGCCGGATCCCGAAGAAGTGATCGCGATCCATTACGACACCTATCGCAACCTGGTGGCGATGGGCGTGATCAAGGCACCGCGCCTCGCGACGCCATTTCCGGGACAGTTCGTCCCGGATCCGCGCTGAACGAATTAGCCGCCAAGGCGCCAAGGACGCCAAGCACGAATAAGTTTGAAAGGCGAAGGCCACGGACACAAAACCTGAACCCGTTCTTTCTCTCTACAGCTTTTGAGCTTCTTTTAATGGAGGGTTGCTTTTCTTGGCGCTCTTGGCGTCTTGGCGGCGAAATTTCGGGTTGCCACCGCACCGCGGCTTGCGCATACTGGGAACCCGTCATGTCTTGGGACGCGGATTCCAGCGATGAAGAGCTCATGCTCAGTTATCGCGACGGCGATGCCGGGGCGTTCGACGTCCTTTACCGGCGCCACAAGGGTGGCCTCTACCGTTATCTGGTGCGGCAATGCCGCGATTCGGCGGTGGCTGAAGAGCTGTTTCAGGACGTGTGGATGAATCTGATCCGCGCGCGGCGCCGCTACACGGTCGCGGCGAAGTTCACGACCTATCTCTACCGGCTGGCGCACAATCGGCTGATCGACCACTACCGCAAGCACGCCCACGCCGCCGCGGCCTCGTTCGATGACGGGGATGGAGAGGAGCTCGCGAGCCTGCCGGACGGGCGCGAACCGCCGCCGGACGCGGCCCTCGACACGAGGCGGCAGGCGCAACGTCTGCTGGCGCTGATCGCCGAGCTGCCCGAGGTGCAGCGCGAGGCCTTCCTGCTGCAGCAGGAGGGTGGCATGAGCGTCGAGGAGATCGCGCAGGCGACGGGCGTCACCCGCGAGACGGCGAAAAGCCGGTTGCGCTATGCCATGGCGAAGCTCAGGCAGGGGATGAACCAATGGCGCTGAATGAACCCCATTCGGGCGGCGCGCCCGGCGGCGCCGAGCGCGATCCGAGGCTCGACCGCCTCTACCGCGAGGCCGTGCGCGAGGAGCCGCCGGCGCCCCTCGATTCCGCAATCCTCGCCGCTGCCCGGCGCGAGGTCGGCGCGAGGCCACGTCCGATCGGCTGGTTCCTGCACGCTTGGCGAGTGCCGGTCTCGATCGCGGCGGCGGTGGTGCTCTCGGTGAGCGTCGTCACGCTGATGATGGAGGAGGGAGCTGATCGGACGGCCGAAGCCCCGCCGGCCGTTCCGCCGGTAGCGCAGCCATCGGCCGCACCGCCCGCTACCGATGCCAAGCCGGAGCCGAGGGATGTCCCCGAAAAG
This sequence comes from Betaproteobacteria bacterium, assembly GCA_023266245.1. GTDB lineage: Bacteria > Pseudomonadota > Gammaproteobacteria > Burkholderiales > SG8-41 > SG8-41. The sequence goes on from JAHFRO010000052.1 coordinate 7,462, forward strand.
CAGCGCGCAGTCGTGGTGCCCCCTGCCGCAACCAAGCCTGCGCCCGCGCCGGCTCCGCGCGCCTCCGGCCCGGTCACGGGCGGTTCGGTTTCGACGGAAGCTGCAGCGCCGGCGGCAGCGCCTGCCAAGACCGCCGAGCCGTTCTCTGGCGCGGCGCAGGAGCAGCGTCAGGCCGACGATGCGGCGCGTCGTCCGGCACCGCCGCAAACCGAGCCGGGCCCGGCATTTGCGCCCCGTGCCGATCGCGAAAGCGCCCCTCCGGCGTCAGGGCGCGTGTTGAGCGCGCCTTCGCCACCGCCTGCGGCAGCGCCGGCCGAAGCGGCGCGTGGCAGCAGCGAAACCCGGGCTCTGAGAAGGGAACGTCCGCTCGTAGCGGACCCTCAGAAGGCCGCGCTGTTGCGCGAACTCGAGCAGCAGCCGCCCGAGAAATGGCTGGAGAAGATCGAGGAACTGCGCCGGCGGGGTGAGACCGCCCCGGCCGAGGAGCTGCTGGCCGAGTTCAAGCGCCGCTTCCCCGGTCACCCCTTGCCGCCCGGGCGGCAGTGACAGATGGGCCGGGAAAACCTGCCTTCCCCGTCAGACGACCCCCGCCCCCAACCCCCTAGGGAACCGGCACTCGAAGAATGCTGCAAAGGGGGCTGCGATCCCTGCGTATTCGACCGCTACTACGAGGCCTTGGAGCGCTACCGCGAGGCGCTCCGACACTGGCAGCTGCGGCACCCCGAGTCGGCTACGGGCAAGGCTGAGGATTGATCCAGCATAGTCATCATCTATTTGTTTTAACTAATAAAAACAAGCTGACCGTAACCGACTAGGGATGCTCCGGTTCCTATCCCGCCGGTGAGTGAGGCGTAAGGTTACGCATCGCAACATTGTTTTTGGCTATTTTGCCATTATCTTTGACAAAATGGCTAATAAACAACATAATATATTCTGTTGCGATGCATCAATCTCCCCCGTACGGGGGTAGGGTCAATCGCTGCATGTGACAGAACCGTTGCAGTCACTGACCTGACCTACTAGAATTAGCCAAATTTTTCACACAGTCCACAACATATTGTGGTTGGACTGTGCCGATTAAGCAGTGAAGGGTCGTTACCGTGTAAGGTAACATACGCCGGCGCCTGAACGGGCCGGAGGCAGAGAAAGGAGGTTTTGCAATGTTCGCAAAATCAACCCTCGGTTTTGCCGGTTTGAACCTCGCCAGGCTCGCGCATTGGGCGCGCATCCTGGTGTCCATGCTGGTGCTGGTCGCCTGCCTGGTGGCGTTGCTGTTGATCGTGCACAACCAGTATGGCCCGCTGTTTTTCGGCGAATCGCTGCAGCGCGCGCTTCCCCTGGATGCGCTGACGCCGGCCACGAGCGCCGCACGGCCGGACCGGGACACGAGCGCGCGCTCCGCCGCCGAGGAGAACCGCTACCGCGCGCTGGCGGAGTTCCTCGCCAAGCGCTACCGGGTGTCGCAGGACGTCACATTTGGTCTGGTGGGCCAGGCGTATGCCGTGGGGCAGCAACTCGGGCTCGATCCGCTGCTCATCATCGCCGTAATCGCGGTGGAATCGCGCTTCAACCCGATCGCGGAGAGCGTGGCCGGCGCCAAAGGGCTGATGCAGGTGATCCCCAAATACCACACCGACAAGCTGGAAGAGTTCGGGGGCGAAAAGGCGGTATTCGACCCCGCGACCAACATCCAGGTCGGGGCCCAGATCCTGAAGGAGTACATCCGCATCACCGGCCACCTGGGCTCGGCGCTGCAGATGTATGCCGGCGCGCTCAGCGATAACGAAGACCAGTACTCCACCAAGGTGATGAACGAGAAGCAGCGGCTGCAGCAGGTGGTGACCCAGTCGCTCAACCGTTCCACCTCCGCGGCCAAGGTCACCAAGCCGCGCAATACCCAACTGTCCCTCCTCGAGTAACCGCAGGTTTAAGCCCGGGCATGGCGCAGCTCCGCATCGCTTGGGCCGGTGGCGAAGTGATCGCTAACTTGCGGGACACCCCCACCGTCAAGCAGCTGCTCGCCGCACTGCCGCGCGAGGCGAGGGTCAATACCTGGGGAGAGGAGGTTTATTTCGAGCTGCAGCTCAAGGCGGCGCTCGAACCGGACGCCCAGCAGGTGGTGGATCCGGGCACGGTCTGCTTCTGGGTCGAAGGCAGCTCGCTCGCGCTGCCGTTCGGCCCGACCCCGGTATCGAAGGGCGACGAGTGCCGACTCGTCACCAAATGCAACGTGCTGGGCAAGATCGAGGGCGATCCCCGCAAGCTCAAATCGGTGCGGGACGGCGCGAAGATCCGGGTCGAGCTGCTCTAGGAGGCAAAAAGCGGGACTCGGGACTTGGGCCTCGAGCGCCGAGCCTCAAGCCCCGCTTTTCGACGTCCGATTTTCGACCCACGACTCACGATTCACAACTCACTCTGCAATACGCAACGAAGGCATCCACGCGGCGAGCTGTGCCTTAATCTCTGTGGGCGCGTAGTAGGCCGCGAGCCTCACCTGGCCCGGGAACTCGACCTCCAGCTGCAGCACGTTGGTGAGGTTGACGCGGCGCAGCTTTTCATCCGCGGCGTAGAAACCCAGCACCGGCTTCCCCGCGTGGATGAAGCGCATCGCGTTGATGCCCGAGCCAATGCCGGCCTCGTCAAAGCAGTAGATCGCAACCTCCGCCTCGCCGCGAAAGCGCGCATCGCGCTCCGCCACGAAACGCGCCAGTGCTTCCTCCTCCGGGACGCCCGCGTTAGCGCGAAATCCGGGCCAATCCTTGTCATAGTATTCGATCGGATCGCACACCAGGCGCGCCAGCCGTTCCGGGGTGAGCTCCGGAAATTGAGCGCGGTAATAGCGGTAGCGCGTGTCGTAGCCTATGCCCGAGGTTTCCAGCCAGCCGATCACCAGCGTCTTGAAATCGCGCGTGGCATCCGTGGCGAACATCCCCGCGCCGCTGACGTAACACGGGATCATGGGGCTATGCCATTAACCACAGAGACACAGAGTCACAGAGAATCAAAATCTAGACACATCAAACGCAGGGACGCAAAGGGCGCAAAGTAAAACACAATATTCGATGATCTCTGCGTTTCATTTTCGAGTTGCTTTTCTCCGTGTCTCTGTGCCTCTGTGGTGAGCCTTAAAGCTTATGCGCCCCGATCATCAGGCGCTTGAAGACCGAGTAGCGCTCGCCCACGCCATCTTTGGTCGGCTCGCGTTTGACTGTGATCCACACTTCGGCGGGGAAGCCCGCTGCAAGCTCCGCGGTGTAGGCGCACTCGTCCTCCGCCGCCGCGCGCGCCGTTTCGAGCGAGGGCGCGCCCAGCTCGTCGAGGAAATGCCGTGCCAGCGCTTCTTTTAACTGCTCGTAGGTTGCATCATCGATATCCGCCACCTCCGCAATGGTGCAGCGGCGCGGCGCGGCGACCGCGATGAAGGTGGTGTCGCAATGGCAGCGCGGCCGCCGGTGGCCATGCGCAAGATCGCATACCGCGTAGCCGCCCGAGACCAGCCATTCGCCGTTCTCCGCAGCCCCGCCTTCGTCGGCAAGGATGCGGTCATCGGAGTCATCGAGCCGCACCGCTTTCAGGAATTTCATCGCGTGCTCCGGACGGGGAAACCTTCGCCCCTATAATAGACAGGTCGATTACCGCGGTATAGGAGGCACCATGGCACAGCAACCGGAGCTGCCCAAGGACATGTTCGAGTTCATGCAGAAAATGTGGAACCCCCTCAACTTCCCGTTGCCCGGCATGCTTACACCGACGGTGAACGTTGAAGAAATCGAGAAGAAGATCAATGACCTCAAGGCGGTGGAGATCTGGCTCACGATGAACGTCGGCTTCGTGCAGATGACGATCAAGACGCTAGAACTTCAGAAATCCGCGTTGGAGTCGCTCACTGCAGGCGCGCCGAAGGACAAACCTTCCGGGCAAAAATAAGAATGAAAAGGCCGGCGGACGCCGGTCTTTTCGCTGCAGTCTGCTGGCCACTACGCGGCGAGCGTCGCGGGATCGAAAAAGGGTTTATCCCCTTTAATTTGCGTGCGATGCATTAATCGCCGCGAGCTCGGATCAAAGGCGTCGCGGCGATGCATCGCTTGGGGGTTGTGGCTTCGGCGTAACGCGGCGCTAAGCGCCGCATTAGCCTACGCCGCAACCGATGCGGCATCGAAGAAAGGTCGATCCCCTTTAATTTGCGTGCGATGCATTAATCGCCGCGAGCTCGGATCAAAGGCATCGCGGCGATGCATCGCTTGGGGGTTGTGGCTTCGGCGTAACGCGGCGCTAAGCGCCGCATTAGCCTACGCCGCAACCGATGCGGCATCGAAGAAAGGTCGATCCCCTTTAATTTGCGTGCGATGCATTAATCGCCGCGAGCTCGGATCAAAGGCATCGCGGCGATGCATCG
>JAHFRO010000052.1:11867-15006 GCA_023266245.1 Betaproteobacteria bacterium
AGCGCCGCATTAGCCTACGCCGCAACCGATGCGGCATCGAAGAAAGGTCGATCCCCTTTAATTTGCGTGCGATGCATTAATCGCCGCGAGCTCGGATCAAAGGCATCGCGGCGATGCATCGTGCATCGGTTGTCCCACATGACGAGATCGCCCACCTTCCACTTCTGATACCAGGCAAACTCGGGTTTGCTGGCGTGCGCCCACAGGCGGTTTAGGAGATCTTCGCTCTCGTCGAGCGGCAGTCCCACGATGTAGGCATTGCGCCGGCGCCCGAGGAAGAGGGCGTTTCTGCGCGTCACTGGATGGGTGCGGATGATGGGGTGAAGCGCGCCGGGCGCTTCGCGCGGGTCGGTCACTTCCTTGTAGCCCTTGCGCAGTTCGCCGGCGCTGTTGCGGCTGGAGTCGTGCTTGCAGGACTTGCCGATGATAGCGCGCTTCAACTCCGCCGGCAGCGTCTCGAACGCAGCATACATATTGGAGAAACCGGTGTCCCCGCCCGCGGGCGGCACTTCGAGCGAGTAGAGGAGGCTGCCGATCGGGCAGCGCTCGTTGTAGGACATGTCGGTGTGCCATTCGGCCTCGTAGTGGCCGAGGTTGCCGATCGAGACGCCGTTCACCGTGATGTTCGACATTACCGTGATCTCGGGGTAGGGGTCCTCGTTGGCGTCGCCTACGGCATGGATCGGCGCCTGGTCGAGCTCGCCGAAGCGGCGGGCGAAAGCGAGCAGGGCGGGATCGTCCAGCTTCTGGTCGCGGAAACGCAGCACCAAGTGCTGATGCCACGCCGCCTCGACCGCCTTGAAGGTGGCCGCATCCAGCGGCTGCGAGAGGTCCACCCCGACGATGTCGGCGGCGAGCGCCGCCCCGTTCGGGATCACGGTGATGTGCTTGCTGCCCGGCACGTCCATGGAGTCCTCCTGTGGTTTGCCGCCATGCTAATGCCGCGGGCACCGCCCGGCAAGCCGCGTGATTTCGAGCGGGGAGCGGCGCATAATTATCCCTTAATCCGGACGCCGAGCGCCGGATTAAGTCCGCCGGTTCGAGACGGGCGGCAGGCCGCCGCTCAACCGGCGGTTGCAACCGCGTAAAGTTCGCCGGCGCGAAACGGGCAGCAAGTGCCCGCTAGACCGGTGGCGTTATTCCGGCAAATCGCACTTCCAAAGGAGGCAGCCATGGCTACTACCATACGCAGAACCGCTTATTTCAGCATGAGGACTCCCAACCGCGCTGGCCAAGGCGCGAGATTGCTCAACAGCCTCGCCGCGCACGGCGTCAACCTGCTCGCGTTCACGGGCTTCCCCAACGCCGGGCGCGCGCAGGTGGATTTCATTCCCTACGATGTCACCAAGTTCACGCGCGCCGCGCGCAGACTGGGCCTGAAGGTCAGCAGGAAGAAAACGGCGTTCCTGGCGCAGGGGACGGACAAGGCCGGCGCGATCGCCGCGATCTGCGGCAAGCTCGCCAAGGCCGGCATCAACATGGTGGCGATGGACGCAGTCGCTGCCGGCAAGGGCCGCTACGGCGCCATCTTCTGGGTCAAGCAGCGCGCCGTCGCCAAGGCGGCGCGGGTACTGCGCGCAAGATAAGGACTCCAGCCACAGAGGACACAGAGTTCACAGAGGTTCGTAAGGCCAAGAAAAAACAGTCTGAATCTCTCTGTGTTCTCGGTGCTCTCTGTGGCAATAATTTTTTTTTGCGCCTGACTTGGGCGCCGCGCGAGTCCACAACCTGGATCGTGAGGCGCGGCGGCTGTCGGCGCCCCGCCAAAGTGTGGTTTAATCACGCGCTCTGATCGATTCAGCAGAAGGAGAAACACATGCCTCATGCAATACGCATTTATGAGACCGGTGGGCCGGAGAAACTGCGCTGGGAACCCGTGCAGGTCGGGGAGCCGGGACCGGGTGAAGTGCGGGTGCGCAATACCGCAGTCGGACTCAACTTCGTCGACACCTATCAGCGCAGCGGCCTCTATTCCATGCCCCTTCCGTTCACGCTCGGGTCGGAAGGCGCCGGAGTGGTGGAGGCGGTCAGCCCCAAGGTCAAGGAGTTCAAGGTCGGCGACCGTGTGGCGTACGCCGGGCCGATCGGCGCCTATGCCCAAGTGCTGCTGCGCCCGGCGGCGCGGTTGGTGAAGATTCCCGCCGGGGTGGATGACAAGATGGCGGCGGCAATGATGCTGAAGGGCATGACGACGCAGTACCTGATCCGCCGCATCTACCGCGTCAAGAAGGGCGACACCATACTCATGCACGCCGCTGCCGGCGGCGTCGGCCAGATCCTGTGCCAGTGGGCGAGGCATCTCGGCGCCACCGTGATCGGTACCGTGGGCAGTGACGAGAAAGTCGAGCTCGCGAAGAAGGCGGGCTGCAGGCACGTCATCGTGACCTCGCGCGAGAAGTTCTCCGAGCGCGTGAAGGAGATCACCAAGGGCAAGGGCGTGCCGGTGGTCTACGACGGCGTCGGCAAGGACACTTTCATGGAATCGCTCGATTGCCTGCAGCCGCTCGGGCTCATGGTGAGCTTCGGCAACGCCTCGGGAGCGGTGCCGTCTTTCAACCCGGGCATCCTGTCGCAGAAGGGCTCGTTGTTCCTGACGCGCCCGACGCTGGTCAACTACACCGCGTCGCGCGAGGATCTCGTGAGGAGCGCGCGCGAGCTGTTCGCGGTGGTGAAGAGCGGCGCGGTGAAGATCAAGATCAACCAGACCTACCCGCTGCGCGAAGCGGCGCAGGCGCACCGCGACCTGGAATCGCGCAAGACTACGGGATCAACCGTCTTGATACCGTGATGAGTGATGGGTGATGAGTGAAAAGGCCGCGCGCTGCGCGGCCTTTTTTCATCCCTTCGGCCCGACCCGCTGCATCGTGTCGGGCGCTCGCCGGCTTCAGACATTACTGCAGCGTTGCGCCGCCAGAAGATGCTGGCGACCGGCGGATTGAATTTCCTATCTTTCGGCGGATTGAATTTCCTATCTTTTATTCCGCCCTCGCGCCGGACGCCTTCACGACTTTCCCCCACCGCTCGAAGTCTTCGCGTATCTGCTTCGCAAATTCATCCGGGCCGCTCGGTGAGATCGTCTGGCCGAGCGCGTTCATGCGCTCGACGACATCCGGTGAGCCGAGCGCCTTCACGATCGCGG
>JAHFRO010000176.1 GCA_023266245.1 Betaproteobacteria bacterium
GCGCCAGCACTGACGCCGCGTTGCGGGTGCTGCGCCACCCGAGTTCGATGGCGGCGCGGCGGCAGTTGATGAGCAGCGTCTTGGTGAGCCCCTCGATCCACGCCGGCTCGCCGCCCCAGCCGAAGAAGCGCCACGCCACGCCGAGGCCTGCGCGCGCAGCGAACAGCGGCAGCGGCACGCTCAGCCGATGGCGGCGCTTGATGATGTCGCGGAAACTGAAGTTATCATCCACCGCGAGATTGAACGGGCCGTGCACCTCGCGGCCGAGCGCGAGCAGCACCGCCTGCGCCACATCGTCTTCATGCACGCACTGCAGCAACGGGTACGGCTCCGGCATGTGCACGTAGCACGGCTGGCTGAGCAGCCGCTTGAGCAGCGGTTGGGCGTTGGGGCCGAGGATGAGGTGCGGCCGCAACCGCACGCATTCCGGAAATTCGATTTCGAGCAACTGCTCCAGGTGCGCGTTGTGGCGCGCGTAGAGAAACTGCGGCGGCGGCTCGAGCGGCGCATCCTCGCCGAGGTGTACGCCGCCGCCGTAGACTGCGGCGCTCGACAGGTGGATCAGTCGCTTCACCCCCGCCTGGCGCGCGGCGTGGAACACCTTATGGCTGCCGTTGACGTTGATGTCGAACATTTCCCGCTCGGGCATCCTGCCGCGCAGCACCACGAAGGCGAGATGCACCAGCGCGTCGTGCCCGTCGAGCAGCCCCTCGAGTTGGGGATTGCGGATGTCGAGCTGCGCCGCGTGGAACTTGGGGTGCTCGAAGCGTGGCGGATGGAGATCAATGCCGGCGACGCGTTCGACTTCCGGCCGGGCGCACAGCCGCGGCAGCAGTGCCGCGGCGAAGTGCGAACTCGAGCCGGTGACGAAGACCTTCATAGGATTCGGGATTCAGGATTCGGGATTCAGTGAGAGTCGAGAAATCATAAACCGCTGGTAGATCAGCCTGTAGCGGATGGTTTTTCGCTGAATCCCGGCTCCTGGATCCTGAATCCTGCAGCGAGCAATCGGCCGCGACAGCGTCGCGCTATGATGCCAGCCGGTGACGCAAACTCCAACACGCAAACGAAACCGCAGTCCGGCGGCGTCGTTGTTGTGTTGCGACGATGTGGTTTAAAATTAGCGCCTTTTGGTTCCCCGCCTCGGCCCGATGGAAAACCTCGTTGAAATCAAGGACGTCACTTTCTCGTACGACGTTCTCCCGGTGCTCACGGGAATCAACATGACCGTACCGCGCGGCAAGGTCGTGAGCATCATGGGCCTGAGCGGCTGCGGGAAAACCACCCTGCTGCGCCTGATCGGCGGCGCCTTGAAGCCCAGGAAGGGCGAAGTGCGGGTCGCCGGTCGCGTGATGCACGAGCTGGAGCAGGACGAGCTCTACCACCTGCGTCGCAAGATGGGCATGCTGTTCCAGTTCGGCGCGCTGTTTACCGACCTGTCGGCCTTCGACAACGTCGCCTTCCAGATGCGCGAGCACACCGATCTGCCGGAGAGCATGATCCAGGATCTCGTGCTCATGAAGCTGCACGCGGTGGGACTGCGCGGCGCGCACCAGCTGATGCCCTCCGAGCTTTCGGGCGGCATGGCGCGACGGGTGGCGCTGGCGCGTGCCATTGCCCTGGATCCGATGCTCATCATGTACGACGAGCCATTCGCCGGCCTGGATCCGATTTCGCTGAGCGTTATCGGCGACCTCATCCGGCATCTGAACGACGCCCTGGGAGCGACCTCCATCGTGGTCACGCACGACGTTCAGGAATCCCTCAAGATCGTTGATTACGTGTATTTCATGTCGGAGGGGGTCGTCGTCACGCACGGCACGCCGGACGACATCCGGAGGTCCGAGGCGCCGTTCGTGCACCAGTTCGTGTGGGGCGAGATGGACGGCCCGGTGCCGTTCCATTACCCGGGCTCGTCGTATGCCGGGGACCTGTCACTGGAGACTGCCCGTGCCTGAACGCGTCCTCAAGAACCTGCGCGGCATCGGCCACGAGGTCGTCAACGGCATCTGGCGGCTGGGCTACGCGAGCCGCTTCTTCCTGCTCACCCTGGCGAGGTCCGCGACCAGCTTCCGCCGGTTTGGCCTGACGATCAAGGAAATCTATTTCGCCGGCGTCCTGTCGCTCATCATCATCATCGTGTCAGGCCTGTTCGTGGGGATGGTGCTCGCCCTGCAGGGCTACGAAACGCTCCAGAAATACGGCGCGGCGGAGGCCGTCGGCACCCTGGTGGCGCTTTCGCTCACCCGCGAGCTCGGCCCGGTGGTGGCGGCGCTGCTGTTCGCGAGCCGGGCGGGATCGGCGATGACCGCGGAGATCGGCCTGATGAAAGCCACCGAGCAGATCACCGCGATGGAAATGATGGCGGTGGACCCGATCGCGCGCGTGATCGGGCCGCGTTTCTGGGGCGGCGTGCTGTCCATGCCCCTGCTGGCCGCGATGTTCAGCGTGGTAGGCGTATTCGGAGGCTATCTCATTGCGGTGGTGCTGATCGGAGTGGACGAAGGCGCGTTCTGGTCGCAGATGCAGAACGCCGTGGATTTCAGACAGGACGTGGTGAACGGAGTGATCAAGAGCATGGTGTTCGGCGTGGCGGTGACCGCCATCGCCCTGTTCGAGGGCTACGATGCCCCGCCCACCGCGGAGGGGGTCTCGGGGGCGACCACCCGCACCGTCGTCACCTCGTCGCTCGCCATACTCGGACTGGACTTCGTGCTCACCGCATTCATGTTTAAAGGGATCTGACGCATGGAAAGAACCGTTCTGGATCTGTGGGTCGGCATCTTCGTGGCCGCCGGCATCGCCGCATTGCTGGTCCTGGCGCTGAAGGTCGGAAGTGCCGGCACCACGTTTAATGTGGGCGAAACCTATCGCGTAGCCGCGGAGTTCGACAACATCGGTGGTCTGAAAGTGCGGGCGCCCGTGAAGAGCGCCGGCGTAGTCGTGGGCAGAGTGGACGATATCCAGTTCGAGAACCAGCGTTTCGTGGCGCGGGTGGTGATGAAAATAGACCAGCGCTATCAGTTCCCGAAAGACACTTCGGTATCCATCCTCACCTCCGGCCTGCTCGGTGAGCAGTACATCGGCCTCGAGGCGGGCGGCGACAGCGCCATGCTCAAGGATGGCGATAAGCTGAAGATCACGCAATCCGCGGTGGTATTGGAGAAGCTGATCGGTCAGTTCCTGTACAACAAGGCTGCGGAGGGCGGAGCGAAGTGATGTCCGCCTCACCGGCCAATTCAGTGACCAGTGACCAGTGACGAGTGATCATATGATGAAGAAGCTTCTGCTTGGGTGGTTGGCGATCGGGAGTCTGGCGGGGATGCCGGCGCACGCGGCGAGCGTGATGCCGCCCGACGCGCTGGCCAAGAGCGTGTCGGATGAGGTGGTGGCGATACTGCGCGCCGACAAGGATATCCAGTCCGGCAATCAAAAGAAGGTGCTGGATCTCATCGAAAGCAAGGTGCTGCCTCATTTCAACTTCGTGCGCATGACGCAGCTCGCGCTGGGGAAGAACTGGCGGCAGGCGAGTCCCGAGCAGCAGAAGGTGCTGATTGATCAGTTCCGCGTGCTGCTGGTGCGGACGTATGCCGCGGCGTTCACCGCCTATCGCAATCAGACGATAGACTACAAACCGGTCCGCATGCAGCCGAACGACGAGGAAGTCGTGGTGAGGTCGCAGATCAATCAGCCGGGCGGCCCGCCGGTGGCGGTTGATTACAGCATGGAGAAGACGGACAAGGGCTGGAAGGTCTACGACGTCGCCATTGAAGGCGTCAGCCTGGTGCAGAACTACCGCAGCACTTTCAACAGCGAAGTGCAGAAGGGCGGCATTGACGGACTGGTCAAGGCGCTTTCCGAGAAGAACAAACAGCTCGCCCAGCAGGCGCAGGTCACCGGGAAATGATCGTTTGTGACGACGGCCGCTGCACTCTGCGCGGGCCGATCACCATAGATAACGCGGTGTCCCTGCTCGCTCAAGGCAGCGGGCTTTTCACCGCGCCCCAGGTGACGGTTGATCTCGCCGCCGTCGCGGAGGTGGATTCTTCGGCGGTGAGCTTGTTGCTGGAGTGGCGGCGTGAGGCGGAACGCAGCGGCCGCTCCATCCGGTTCGTCAATCTTCCCGACAATCTGAAGAGCCTCGCGGCCCTTTACGGGGTTGACGGTCTGATCGCCGGGTGAAGAGTGAGGGATCAGCCAGGGATCAGGGGTCAGGGATCAGGGGTCGGGGATCATAGGCATCAGGCGCCCGCGGATCGCCCTCTTATCACAAACGTTACTCCCTGATCCCCGATCCCTAGCCCCCAACCCCGCTTCTCGATGACGCCTGCAATTCAAGTCGAGCAGGTTTCCAAGAATTACGGCGCTTTGCAGGCGCTTGCGGAGGTCAGCCTCGAGATCGCGCCCGGCGAATTCTTCGGACTGCTCGGCCCCAACGGCGCGGGCAAGACCACGCTCATCAACATTCTCGCCGGCCTCGCGATCGCTTCGCGGGGCGGCGCGCGCGTCATGGGTTATGACGTCGTCGGCCAGTACCGCGAGGCGCGGCGCTCGCTGGGGGTGGTGCCGCAGGAGCTGGTGTTCGACCCGTTCTTCACGGTGCGCGAGGCGCTCACCTTCCAGTCCGGCTACTTCGGCATCCGCGACAACCGCGACTGGATCGAGGAGGTGATGCACCACCTCGATCTTGCCGAGAAGGCGGAGACCAACATGCGCGCGCTCTCCGGCGGCATGAAGCGGCGCGTGCTGGTGGCGCAGGCGCTGGTGCACAAGCCGCCGGTGATCGTGCTTGACGAGCCGACCGCGGGGGTGGACGTCGAGCTGCGGCAGGCGCTGTGGAGATTCATCCGCAGGCTGAACCGCGACGGCCATACCATCGTTCTCACCACGCACTACCTGGAAGAGGCGGAGGCGCTGTGCAGCCGCATCGCCATGCTCAAGCAGGGCCGCGTCGTTGCGCTCGACACCACGCAGAACCTGCTGCGCATGCATTCGGGGTGTTACGTCGAGCTGCGGCTGCACCCGGACCGCCTGCCCGAGTCGCTGGCGCCGCTCGTCGCGCAGCGCCACGAGGGGGGGTGCCGCCTCGCGCTCAAGGATTACAACGAGGTCGAGCG
>JAHFRO010000177.1 GCA_023266245.1 Betaproteobacteria bacterium
GAGGTAGTCTTGTTGCAGCTGGCGCGCCCGGCGCGTTGCCGCGAAGCACCCTTTCGCGTATAATTTCAAAGGTCTGGCGGGATGGGCCGAAAACCTGTCCCGCTTTGTGTATCTACACCTGAAATCAAGGGGTTAGTGTGTCGCGGGTTCCTGCCATCCTCGTGCTCAGAGATGGCACCATTTTCCGCGGCACCTCGATCGGCGCCGAGGGGATGGCGGTCGGGGAAGTGGTATTCAATACCGCCATCACCGGCTACCAGGAAATCCTCACCGACCCCTCGTACTGCCGGCAGATCGTCACGCTCACTTACCCGCATATCGGCAATACCGGGATGAATCCGGTGGACGTCGAATCGGGCAGGATTTACGCCGCGGGGCTGGTGATCCGCGATCTGCCGCTGCTCTCTTCGAACTGGCGCAAGGCGTGGACGCTCGGTGATTACCTGAAAGAGCACACGGTGCCGGCGATCGCCGACATCGACACCCGCAAGCTCACGCGCCTCCTGCGCGACAAGGGCGCGCAGGACGGTTGTCTCATGGCGGGCAAGGTGGATGAAGCCGAAGCGCTCAAGGCCGCGCGCGGGTTTCCCGGGCTGGTCGGCATGGACCTCGCCCAGGTGGTGAGCTGCGATAAGCCCTACCCATGGGACGAGAGCGCGTGGGCGCTCGGCCAGGGTTACGGCCGGCAGCTCGATCCGCGCTTTCACGTCGTCGCCTACGATTACGGCATCAAGCGCAACATCCTGCGCAAGCTCGCTTCGCGCGGCTGCGGGCTGACGGTGGTGCCGGCGCGGATGCCTTCCGAAGCGGCACTCGCGCTCAAGCCGGATGGCATCTTTCTCTCAAACGGCCCGGGCGATCCCGAGCCGTGCGGCTACGCGATCCGCGCGATCCGCGGCTTACTCGATGCCGGCGTGCCGATCTTCGGCATCTGTCTCGGCCACCAGCTGCTGGGGCTGGCGAGCGGCGCGAAGACGGTCAAGATGAAGTTCGGTCACCATGGCGCCAACCATCCGGTGCAGGACCTCGACACCGGGCGCGTCATGATCACCAGCCAGAACCACGGCTTCGCGGTGGATGCCGCGACGCTGCCCGCGAACGCGCGCGTCACGCACGTTTCGCTGTTCGACGGCAGCCTGCAGGGCTTCGCCCGCACCGACCGCCCGGCGTTCTGCTTCCAGGGCCACCCCGAGGCGAGCCCCGGGCCGCATGATGTGGACTATCTGTTCGACAAATTTGTCGCGTTAATGGAGAAACACAAGGCAGAAGGCAGAAGTCAGAAGGATGAAGGAGCGCTCCATGGCGCGGCTTGATTTCCCTCATCCCTCATCCCTCATCCCTCATCCCTCGGTTGATCATGCCGAAGCGCACTGACATCAAGTCCATCCTGATCATCGGCGCCGGGCCGATCGTGATCGGCCAGGCGTGCGAGTTCGACTATTCCGGCGCGCAGGCGTGCAAGGCGCTCAAGGAGGAGGGCTACCGCGTCATCCTCGTCAACTCCAACCCCGCTACCATCATGACCGATCCCGGGATGGCGGATGCGACCTACATCGAGCCGGTCAACTGGCAGATGCTGGAGAAGATCATCGCCATCGAGCGGCCGGATGCGCTGCTGCCGACCATGGGCGGGCAGACGGGCTTGAACTGCGCGCTCGATCTGGCGCGCGAGGGCGTGCTCGAAAAGTTCGGCGTGGAGATGATCGGCGCCCGGCGCGAAGCGATCGACAAGGCCGAGGACCGCGAGAAGTTCAAGACGGCGATGGAAAAAATCGGCCTCGCCACGCCGCGCTCGGCGCTCGCGCACAGCATGGAAGAGGCGCTGCAGGTGCAGGCGATGGTGGGCTTTCCGACCATCATCCGGCCGTCCTTCACGCTCGGCGGCACCGGCGGCGGCATCGCCTACAACCGGGAGGAGTTCATCGCCATCGTCGAACGCGGGCTCGATGCCAGTCCCACCCGGGAAGTGCTGATCGAGGAGTCGGTGATCGGCTGGAAGGAATTCGAGATGGAGGTGGTGCGGGACAAGAAGGACAACTGCATCATCGTGTGCTCGATCGAAAATGTGGACCCGATGGGCGTGCACACCGGCGACTCGATCACGGTGGCTCCTGCCCAGACGCTCACCGACAAGGAATACCAGATCATGCGCGATGCGGCGATCGCCTGCCTGCGCGAGATCGGGGTGGACACCGGCGGCTCCAACGTGCAGTTCGCGGTGAACCCGCAGGACGGGCGCATGGTGATCATCGAGATGAATCCGCGCGTGTCGCGCTCGTCCGCCCTGGCCTCGAAAGCCACCGGCTTCCCGATCGCCAAGGTCGCGGCCAAGCTCGCGGCGGGCTATACGCTCGATGAGCTCCGAAACGAGATCACCGGCGGTGTCACACCCGCCTCGTTCGAGCCGACCATAGATTACGTGGTGACCAAGGTGCCGCGCTTCGCGTTCGAGAAGTTCCCCGACGCTAACGACCGCCTCACCACGCAGATGAAGTCGGTGGGCGAGGTGATGGCGATCGGCCGCACGTTCCAGGAATCGATGCAGAAGGCGCTGCGCGGACTCGAAACCGGTTCAGAGGGCTTCGACGAGAAGACCACCGACCGCGACGTCATCGAGAACGAGCTCGCCGACCCCGGCCCGGACCGCATCTATTACGTGGCAGATGCGTTCCGCTGCGGCATGACGGTGGACGAGGTCTACGAGCTTACCCATATCGATCCCTGGTTCCTGGCGCAGATCGAGGACATCGTGCATCAGGAAAAGGCGCTCGAGGGAAAGAAGCTGGAAGATCTCGATGACGGGACGTTGCGCCAGCTCAAGCGCAACGGCTACTCCGACTGCAGGCTCGGCAAATTGCTGGCGACGGACCAGCAAGCGGTGCGGCAGCGGCGCCACGGGCTCGGCATCCGCCCGGTATTCAAGCGGGTGGACACCTGCGCCGCCGAGTTCGCGACCAACACCGCCTATATGTACTCCACGTATGAGGAGGAATGCGAGGCGCGGCCGAGCGAGCGGAAGAAGATCATGGTGCTGGGCGGCGGGCCCAACCGCATCGGCCAGGGCATCGAGTTCGACTACTGCTGCGTGCACGCGGCGCTCGCATTGAGGGAAGACGGCTTCGAGACCATCATGGTCAACTGCAACCCGGAAACGGTCTCCACCGACTACGACACCTCGGATCGTCTCTACTTCGAGCCGCTGACGCTCGAGGATGTCCTCGAGATCGTGCGCGTGGAGAGCCCGTACGGCGTGATCGTGCAGTTCGGGGGGCAGACGCCGCTCAAGCTCGCGCGCGATCTTGAGGCGAACGGCGTGCCGATCATCGGCACCACGCCCGATTCGATTGACGTCGCGGAAGACCGGGAGCGCTTCCAGAAGCTGCTCCACAAGCTCAAGCTCAGACAGCCGCCCAACCGCACCGCGAGGAGTCCCCAGAAGGCGCTCGCGGTGGCGGAGGAGATCGGCTACCCGTTGGTGGTGCGGCCTTCCTACGTGCTCGGCGGGCGCGCCATGGAAATCGTCTACCAGCAGAGCGACCTCGAGCGCTACATGCGCGAGGCGGTCAAGGTGTCTAACGACAGCCCGGTGCTGCTCGACCGCTTTCTCAACGACGCGACTGAGGTGGACGTTGACGCAGTCTGTGACGGCAAACAGGTCGTCATCGGCGGCGTGATGGAGCACATCGAGCAGGCCGGCGTGCACTCCGGCGATTCGGCGTGCTCGCTGCCGCCGTTTTCGCTCACGCAGGGGCTGCAGGACGAACTGAAACGCCAGACCGTCGCGCTCGCGCACGCGTTGAAAGTCGTGGGTCTCATCAACGTGCAGTTCGCGATCCAGGACGACACGGTCTACGTGCTGGAAGTGAACCCGCGCGCCTCGCGCACCGTGCCGTTCGTGTCCAAGGCGACCGGCGTGCCGCTCGCCAAGATCGCGGCGCGCTGCATGGCGGGAAGGACGCTCGCCGAGCAGGGCGTGAGCGCGGAAATCGTCCCGCCGTACTACTCGGTCAAGGAAGCGGTGTTCCCGTTCATCAAGTTCCCGGGCGCCGACACCATACTCGGGCCGGAGATGAAGTCCACCGGCGAGGTCATGGGCGTGGGTGAGACCTTTGCCGAAGCCTTCGTCAAGTCGCAGCTCGCCTCGGGCGAGAGACTGCCGGCGACGGGCAAGGTGTTCGTCAGCGTGCGCGACGAGGACAAGCCGCGCACGGTGGACATCGCGCGCAAGCTCGCCAGCCTCGGATTCACGCTGGTCGCCACGCGCGGCACCGCCGCCGCGCTCGCCGCGGCGGGACTCGCGGTGACCCCGGTCAACAAGGTGGCCGAGGGCCGGCCGCACATCGTGGACATGATCAAGAACGGCGAGATTTCGCTCATCGTCAACACCGTGGAGGAGAAGCGCACCGCGGTGCGTGATTCGTACGTGATCCGCCGCGCGGCGCTGCAGGAGCGCGTCACGCTCTACACCACGCTCGACGGCGCACGCGCCGCTTGCAACGGCATGGAGCACGCGAAAGAGCTGCGCGCGTACGTGATGCAGGGCCTGCACGCCAGGCTGCTTGAGACGGTAAACGGATAATGGGCAATGCGGGTCTCGGGTATCGGGGCTAGGGACTAGAGCGCAAACAATCGTTATCCCGAGCTTTACGGGTTTACGAGTCCCGAGTCCCTAGTCCCGATTCCCGCTTTAGGTCTTAACATTCAGTCATGAGCAAGATTCCGATCACGATGACTGGCGCCGAAAAACTGCGCGCCGAGCTGCATGAGCTGAAGACCGTGCAACGGCCTGCGATCTCCAACGCCATCGCCGAGGCGCGCTCGCACGGCGATATCGCGGAAAACGCGGAGTACCATGCGGCCAAGGAACGGCAGAGCTTCATCGAGGGCCGCATCGCCGAGCTCGAAAACAAGCTGGCGAACGCCCAGATCATCAATCCCGCGCTGCTGGAAGCCGACGGGCGCTGCGTATTCGGCGCCACCGTGGACCTCGAGGACATGGCGAGCGGCGAGGTGGTGACCTACCAGATCGTCGGCGACGACGAGGCGGACATCAAGCAGGGCAAGATTTCGATCAGCTCGCCCACCGCCCGCGCGCTCATCGGCAAG
>JAHFRO010000178.1 GCA_023266245.1 Betaproteobacteria bacterium
GGTCGGGGAGGTCATGGAAATCGCCGGCGCGCTCGAGGCCCGCCTCGCGGTAACATTGCTCGAGCGCCAGCGTCGCGCGGCCCATCACCGCGCCGTCGAGATAGAGACCGGCATTGAGCGTCACCGGCACGGGTGGCGCCAGAAACAGGCCGCTATAGGCCTGCAGCAGGGCAAGGTGATCCGGAATGCGTGCGACGGTTTGGCGCAGTTCGCGCAGCGGGTCACCGGCCGGGTAATTCAATGCACCGGCAAGCTCGCTGAGGTCATCGGCCAGGTGCTGCCTGATCGCGTCATAGGCGCCAGGTTCCTGCGGCGGCAGAAACGCGCGCGCGAGACACAGGTAGAATGCCGCGCGATCGGTCAGGTTCGACATGAATGCCAGCGGCGTCTGACTGCTGCGGACACGGCCGGCCGGGGTGTGTTCCGGTCGGCGCAGGTCCTAGCGCTAGGCTGCCTTCAGCTCGGCGCTCTCGCGGGTTTTTTGCCGGGGATCGCCTGCCAGATTGAACAGCTTCTCGCCCAGCCCGTAGCAGGCGAACACGATGGCGAAGCCGAGCACGGCCATCATCCACTCGGTGAGCGATGGTGTGTAGGCCGTCAGCCCGCTCGCCCACGCGCCCTTGAACATCGGCACGGTCTGGCCGCTCATGATGAACTGGTAGTGGTTGATGAACATGGCGCCGAGCACCAGGACTGCCGACAGGATCTGCCAGCGCGGCTGGCGTTGCGTGGACGGGGAGAGCATGAGCGCGAAAGGTAGCGCCAGCCCGACCCACACCTCGAGGTGGAACAGGGGCGAGCGGATCAGCGCGTGGAAGCCTTCCAGCCCGTCGAGGTTGCTCCACAGGCCGGTCCACATCCGCACCAGGATCGAAAACAGCGCGACCCCGACCAGCGTCGCGAAGACTTTCGGAAGCGCGTCGCCGGTGGCCATGCTGCGCAGCAGCTCGGGCATGTTGTCTTGGCGGAACCCGTACGCCAGGTAGACCGCCAGCACGATCGCAGCCGCACCGGACAGCGCGGCGGTAAGGATGAAGAACACCGATGTGAACGAGCCGTACCACATCGGCCGCATGACCATCGAGCCGAACACCAGACCGAGCATGCCGCTTGCCAGCACCACCGCCACAAACGACGCGATGCTGAGGGCTTGGCTCAACGGGCTGTCCCAATCGTCGTGCCACAGCCGATCGAACTTGATCAGCATCAGCACGAGGTCGATGAGATAGAACACGCCCATCCAGAACATCGGTGACAGGTATTGCATCCCGGCCGGCATCGCCCACAGCATGCGGAACGGGTGCCCGAGCTCGAGCGCCAGCACCGTGAACCCGGCCCCCAGCGTGATGATGGCGAGCCAGATGCAGCGCTTGGCGACGGGATAGAATTCCTTGAATCCGAACACCATCGAGAGCGAGGCGATGAACGTCAAGCCGGAGGAGGTCAGGGCGAGAAAGACGTAAGTCCCAATTACCAGGCCCCAGTTGATACCGTCGCTCGAGGTGTTGAAGGCGGCGCCGCCCTCGGTGATCAGCATGTAGGTAACGAAGGCGAGGCTGAACAGCCCGATCACGACGCCGTATTTCCACATCTCGCCCGCCACGGATTTTTCGCGCCCGAGGTTAAGCGCGATGCGCAGAAACCGCAGCGTGCCTTCCTGGCGCCACAGGTTGAGCAGGTATTGCCCGACCTCGGCAAAGCTTTTCGGTTCAGCAGCGTAGTTCATGTGCATCTCCCGGTTTACGATTTCTTGATCGCGCGATTGCTGGGCACGGCGCCACCAACGCCCGTCAGGTAATACACCTGCGGTTTATTGCCAAGTTGATCGAGCAACCGCACGCCGTTCTTGTTGGCAATCATTTTCGACACTTCGCTCGCAGGATTGTCGAGGTCGCCGAAGTAACGCGCGCTCGGCGCGCAGGTCACCACGCACGCCGGCGTGTATTCGCGCAGCTTGGGATCGGATGGATCCAGGTCAGCCACGTCCTTGGGCGCTTTCGACACCCGGTGGTAGCAGAACGTGCATTTCGATACCACGCCGCGCGGCTGAATGCCGACGCCGTGCTTCCAGTCCTCCTGCGACGCCGGCATCTGCCACGGCGGGCTCCAGGAGTGCTGGTCGCTGCTCTTGAACACCGTCTTGATGTCGGGCCCGACCAGCGGTTTCTCGTCGGTGTAGAAGCGCACGCCGTACGGGCAGGCGATCATGCAGTACTTGCAGCCGATGCACTTGTCCCAGTCCACCAGCACGAAACCATCGCTGGTCTTGTAGGTGGCGCCCGTCGGGCACACATGCATGCACGAAGGATTTTCGCAATGCATGCACGGTCGCGGGAACCATTTGACCTGTACGCTCGGATACTCGCCCTCGGTGAAGAAGATTACGTCCTGCCAGTTCTCGCCCGGCAGCCGGCTGTTCTCCATGGCGCAGGCCGCCGTGCACGCTTGGCAGCCGGTGCATTTCTCGAGGTCTATCACCATTCCCCACTTGGCCATGTTCGTCTCCTGTCAGTCTTAAACCCGTTCCACCGTGACTTTGGTCGCGTAGTACATCGCCAACCCTGAGATCGGCTCAGACTTGTTTACGATGACCTCGCTGGAGCTGCCGGTGGGTAAGCGGTTCTTCGCCCAGCGGCCGTATGCCCAGTGCCCATTGATCATCGGCAGGACGACCACGTCGGGCTGCACGCCGCCGAAATAGCGGGCGATCGCTTCGATGCTGCCCGCCTCCGACTTGATCCGCACCCGGTCGCCGTCGGTGATGCCCCGCTTCTTCGCCGCTTGAGGATGGATCTCCAGATAAGTTGTCTTCTTGCCCCCCACCACCGGCTGGGCGATCGCGATTGCGTGCGGCAGGTTGCCGGCACGGCCTTCGGCTTGCAGCGCGACCTTGGGCGAGATGAAATGCAGGTCACCGCCGCCGTAGAACTTGGGCTCCAGCCATTGCGGAAAGCCTACCCGCTCGACCGGTACGCCGAGCTGCTTGTTGATGTAGGCGGCGTACTTCTCGTTGTCCTGCACGTAGCTCGCCTTGAACTCGAACTTGCCGGAGGCGGTCTTGAGCAGCTTCTCTTTCACCTCTTCGGGCTTCATCGGCTTGTTGTAGCCGGTGCCGTCCCATTCGAAGAACTCGCCGCGCACCTGGCGCCACAGGTAGGGTTTCTTGTACCAGGTGCCTTTCTCCTTCCACGACTCGAAGCTGTTGACGCCATTGGTGCCGGGTTTTTCCTCGAAACCCTTGGCCAGATGCTTGATCACGTTCTCGGTGCTGCCGAGCGCCTTGTAGTACTCGCCCATCGGGCCCTTCATGCGCTTGCCGATCTCGATCACAGTGTCGCCGAAGACCTTGGTGTCGTAGAGCGGCTTCACTGCCGGCACGCGCAGCGTGGTCATCGGCCAGCCTTGGAACGGATAGATCTCGGCGCATTGCAGCCGCTCGAGATAGGTGTGGTCGGGCAGGACCAGGTCGGCAAACATCGCTGTTTCGCCGGGGAACGGCGAGGTGTCGATGACGAACACGTCCTTGAGGGCCTCCTCCCACTTGCGCGGCTCGGGCTGCGAGAAGATGGGCGAGGTCATGTAGAACATGATCGTGTCGAGCTTGTAAGGCTTGCCCGCTAGGTGGTAGCCAGCGATGCCCTGGATCTGGTTGCTGGCCATCAGCCACTCGCTCTTCACGCCGTCGATGCGGGCATATTTTTTCCGGTCGTCCGACTTCGCATAGTCATCCATGAAATTGTCGGAGCTGACCGGGAGCTTCCCGTAAGGGACGCCCATCTGGTTCATGAGGCCGCCCTCGGCGTACAGCGAGCCGATCAGGGCATTGAGCGCATGGATCGCCAGGCCGTTGTAGACTCCATTCGAGTGCGCCGTCGGGCCGCGCTCGAAAAGCACCATTGCCGGCTTGGTTGTTGCCAGCTCACGCGCGACCGTGACGATGTCACGCTCGGGGATCCCCGTGATCCCCGCAGCCCATTTGGGGGTGCGGTCCTTCAGTTCGGCATTCCACCAATCGATGAGCCCCTTGGTCCACTTCTCGTTGAAGTCGGCTGTATTGAGCGTAGCTTCTCCCGCCTTGAAGCGGTTGGCGCCATCCTTGAAATCGCCGATGAAGTACCGGTCCCACAGGCCTTCGGTCAGGATCACGTAAGCGATCGCGAGTGCCAGCGCGCCGTCGGTCCCGGGTTTGATTAGCAGCGCCCGATCGGCGCCGGAAACCGTTGTGTTCATATGCACGTCAACCGCGGTGACCTTGGTCTTGGGGCTCTTGGTGCGGATGTGGCCCCATACCTGCAGGTTGTTGTTGTACGGGCGGTAGGCCTCGAGGAAGCTCGCCCCGAAAATCAGCATGTAATTGGTGTTGGCGTAGTCGTAGGCGTTATAGTCGTAGATCCCGGTCTGCAGCAGCTTCGCTTTCTTGCTGGCGTCGGCGCAAATCGAGGAGTGGCCGAGCGGCACGTTGGGGGACCCGTAGAGTTTTCCGAAAGTGCCCAGCAATCCGGCGTCGGAGGCGCCCCAGCCGCGGCCGTAGAGCAGCGCGAATCGGTGCGCCTGGTCCTTGTCGCGCAAGGCTTGCAGACGTGCGGCGACGATGTTGAGTGCCTCGTCCCACGAAATCGGCACGAACTTCGGTTCCTCGTCGCGGCCTTTCTTAGGGTTGGTGCGCTTCATCGGCCCCTTGAACCGGTCGGCGTCGTAGAGGATGTAAGCGCCGAGGTGTCCTTTCGGGCACAGCTTGCCGTTGGAAATCGGGCTCTCCAGCGAGCCATAGATCGCGTGCACCCGGCCGTCGGTCGTGTAAACGTCAACGCCGCAGCGCGCCGGGCACTGGTTACAGACACTCTTGGTGATGACGGTCTTGCTCTCGGCTGCGGCCGCCTTGGCCCCGGCCACGGGACGGCCGGTGATTTGCTCCAGCCCCAGCCCGGTCGCCGCGGCGGCGCCGGTCACGCCGCTCACCTGGAGAAAGCGACGGCGCGTGATAACGGTGTTGAGAATGTCGAGGCTCATACTGGTTCCTTTCCCGTTAAGTGCATCCAAGTCAAATCAGTCAGTCCGTACCGATGTTTCGAATTGCATCCGGTCATCTTGCAG
>JAHFRO010000179.1:0-2356 GCA_023266245.1 Betaproteobacteria bacterium
CGAGGCCCGCCACCTGCAGCCCGTAGCTCTGGTTGGCGGGGCCTTCCTCCACACTGTGCAGGAACACGATGCGGTCCTTGTGCTCGACCGCGTCGAGGTGCACGTTGGCGACCTGGCGGAAATCCTCTGCGAGCCGCGTCATTTCAAAGTAATGGGTGGCGAACAGCGTGAGGCTGCGGTTTTTCTCGACCAGGTGCCGCGCGATCGTCCAGGCGAGCGCGAGGCCATCGAAGGTCGAGGTGCCGCGCCCGATCTCGTCCATCAGCACCAGGCTCACCGGTGTCGCGTTATGCAGGATGTAGGCGGCCTCCGTCATCTCCACCATGAAGGTGGAGCGCCCGCCGGCGAGATCGTCGGCCGCCCCGATGCGGGTGTAGATCTGGTCGATGGGACCGAGCCGCGCGCGTTTGGCCGGCACGAACGACCCGCAGTGCGCGAGCAGCGCAATCAGCGCCACCTGGCGCATGTAAGTGGATTTGCCGCCCATGTTGGGGCCGGTGACGATCAGCATCTGGCGCGAGCCCGACAGGCGCGCGTCGTTGGCAATGAAGCTGTCCACCTGGCGCTCCACCACCGGGTGGCGGCCGGCTTCGATCTCGATCAGCGGCTCGTCGGTGAACTCCGGCGCGCAGTAGTCGAGCGTCGCCGCGCGCTCGGCAAAAGCGGCGAGCAGGTCCAGCTCGGCAAGCGCGCCCGCCGCCCGCTGAAGC
Organism: Betaproteobacteria bacterium; assembly: GCA_023266245.1. GTDB lineage: Bacteria > Pseudomonadota > Gammaproteobacteria > Burkholderiales > SG8-41 > SG8-41. Next base: position 711 of record JAHFRO010000179.1, read on the forward strand.
CGGGGTATGTACGCGGCGAGCTCGTCGAGCAGCGTGTCGTAGAGGTGCTTTTCGCGCGCCAGCGCGCGCTCCTGCGCCGAGAGCGCCTTGTCCTCGAAAGCCTTCAATTCGGGCGTGATGAAACGCTCGGCGTTCTTCAGCGTCTGCCGCCGCCGGTAATCGTCCGGGACGTTATCCGCCTGGGCGCGCGTCACCTCGATGTAGAAGCCGTGCACCCGGTTGTACTCGACCTTGAGGTTGGCGATGCCGGTGCGCGAGCGCTCGCGCGCTTCGAGCTGCATCAGGAACTCGCCGCAGTTCGACTGGATCGCGCGCAGCTCGTCGAGCTCGGCATCGTAACCCTCGGCGATCACGCCGCCCTCGCGCACCACCACCGCCGGCTCGGGCTTGATCGCGGCATCGAGCAGCATGACGAGATCGACCTGCGGCGCGAGCGCCAGGGCGACCTCCGCCAGGCGCGGGCTAGTGGCAGTAGCCATCGCGCCGACGATCTCGGGTAGCAGCTTGAGCGTTTCGCGCAGCCCGGAGAGGTCGCGCGGGCGGGCGGACCTGAGCGCGACGCGCGCGGTGATGCGTTCAACGTCCACGCACTGCCTGAGGATGCCGTGCAGCCCGCGATAGGGCGTGTCGCCTGCCGCTCCGATCAGCGCCGCCACCGCGTCGAGTCGCACTGCGAGCACGGCGCGGTCGCGCAGCGGGTGGTGAAGGGTGTGGCGGAGCCACCGGCTGCCCATGCCGGTGGCGCAGGTGTCGAGCAGCGAGAACAGCGTTGGAGCAGGCTCGCCGCGTATGGTTTCGGTGAGTTCCAGGTTGCGGCGGGTGGCGGGATCCATGCGCACGTAAGCGCGTTCCTGCTCGACGCAGAGCGCCTTGAGGTGCGCGATCGCGGTACCCTGGGTGGACCTGGCATACTCGAGCAGCGCGCCGGCGGCGGAAACCGCCGCGGTGAGCCCGGCGGCGCCGAAGCCGGAGAGATCGAGGGTTTCGAACTGGCGCGTAAGCGCGCGCACCGCCGCGTCGCGGTCGAAGTGCCACGGCGGCAGCCGCTTCACCGCCGCGGCGTGGCCGTCGAGCTCGCCGAGCGCCGCGTCCTCGGGAACCAGGATTTCCGCGGGGGCGAGCCGTTCCAGCTCCACGCCGAGATTGCCGGGAGCGGTTTCCATCACAGCGAAGCGGCCGGAGGCGAGCGACAGCCAGGCGAGCCCCAGAGTATTGCGCTGCGGGCAGAGCGCGAGCAGCAGGTTGTCGCGCTTGTCTTCCAGCAGCGCGGCGTCGGTCAGCGTGCCGGGAGTGACCACGCGCGTGACCCGGCGCTCGACCGGCCCGCGCGCGGCATTGGGGTCGCCGATCTGCTCGCAGATCGCGACGGACTCGCCGAGCTTGACCAGCCTGGCCAGGTACTGGTCCACCGAGTGGTGCGGCACGCCAGCCATCCTGATCGGCTCGCCCGCGGATTCGCCGCGGCGCGTGAGCGTGATGTCGAGCAGCCGCGCCGCGCGTTCTGCGTCGTCGTAGAACAGCTCGTAGAAGTCGCCCATGCGGTAGAACACCAGCATGTCCGGATACTGCGCCTTGATGCGCAGGTACTGCTGCATCATCGGCGTGTGCTTCTCGAGGGGCTGTTGCATCGCGGCGGGGAATACAAT
>JAHFRO010000179.1:2456-5089 GCA_023266245.1 Betaproteobacteria bacterium
ATGCGGCGAGCTATTTTGACATGTTTGCCGCGCCCGTTGGCGCGGCGGCTGCGCGGCGCGGGTCTTGGGCTTGCGCTGCTCGCGCTGGCCGGCTGCACCCCGCAAGGGGCGCTCCTCATGGGCGCGCTCCCGGACGGCACCGTCCCGGTCCTGCTCGGCCACTTGCAGGGCGTGGACGACGGCAACCGCCGTCGCATCGTCGAGCTCGAGCAGCGCGGCGACTGGGAAGCCCTGGCGAAGCTTGCCGAGGAGAATCTAGCGCGGGACAAACACAGCGCAGACTGGTGGCTGGTCGCCGGTTATGCGTACTCGCAACTGGGCCGGCACCAGCGGGCCACGGAGTGTTACGGCGAAACGGTGCGCCTGGCGCCCGACGACATGCTCGGCTGGAACCTGCTCGCGCAGTCCTACCGCGCGGCGGGCCAGCCGCAGCGGGCGGTGCAGACGCTCAACAACGCCGTGCTGGTGCGCAGGGATGCGCCCGCGACGTGGTTCCTGCTGGGAGAAAGCTACAGCGACCTCGGCCGCTCCGAGCCCGCGGCCGCGGCGTACCGCGAGGCGGTGCAGCTCAACGGCGGGTTCGCGCAGGCGTGGTTCAGCCTGGGGCGGGCGTACGCACGGCTCGGCCGCGGGGCCGAATTCGAGCAGGTGATGCATATGTTGCAACGGCTCGACCCGGCGCTGGCGAAAGAGCTCGGTAAGGAGCGGCCTTCGGCCCGCTGACCGGGATACCCATTCAGCCGCGTTGGAGCGCGGGCGAGAGATGGGGCGTGATGGCGCGCAACAATTCCACGAATATTTTTGGATTGCCGGCGATGATGTTGCCGGTCTTCAGATAATTATTCTCGCCGGCGAGATCACCGACCAGCCCGCCCGCCTCGGTGATGAGCAGCGCGCCCGCGGCCATGTCCCACGGGCTGAGACCGAACTCCCAGAAGCCGTCGAGCTTGCCGGCGGCGACGTAGGCGAGATCGAGCGCGGCGGAACCCGCGCGGCGCACGCCGGCCGCGCCCTTCATCATGTCGCGCAGTATCGCGAGATAGACGTCGAGGTGCTCGAGCTGGCGGAAGGGAAATCCGGTGCCGATCAGGCTCGATTTGAGCTGGTTGCGCTTGCTGACGCGGATACGCTGATCGTTGAGATACGCCCCGCGCCCGCGCGATGAGGTGAAGAGATCGTTGCGCCCCGGATCGTAGACCACCGCCTGGGTGACCACGCCCTTGTGCCGTAGCGCGATCGCCACTGCGTATTGCGGGAAGCCGTGGATGAAATTGGTGGTGCCGTCGAGCGGATCGATGACCCACTGGTAGTCGGATGCGCCGGAAGCTCCGCTCTCTTCTGCTAGAATCGAATGATCGGGATAGGCGTCGCGCAGCGTCCTGATAATCGCCTGTTCCGCTTCGCGATCCACCTCCGAGACGAAATCGTTCGCCGCCTTTTCCTTGAAGGCAACGATGTCCAGGTTGCGGGTCGCGCGGTTGATGATATTGCCGGCGCGGCGCGCGGCCTTCACCGCGATGTTGAGCATGGGGTGCATGATCGGTGGCAATGCAGTGGCAGGGTTGTCTGAGAGATAGCAGGGATATTCGCACGCTATTCTAAGTGATGGCCGCCGACCCGCTCAAAAATATCCGTGTCGTGCTGTGCAAAACGGCGCATCCGGGAAATATCGGCGCGGCGGCGCGCATCATCGAGGTGGTGCGCGCGCAGCCCGCGGCGCTGGTATTCGGCAACGAAACCTTCGGGCTGATGCCGCGCATGCGGCGGGTGTTCGGGCGGGCAGCTCGAGCAAGAATCGCCTCGAAGTCGTCTTGCGCGTTGAGCGGCAGCCTGCTGTCCGCTCCAACGCGCAAAGTTGGGCCGGCTAGAGCGCTAGCACTCTAGCCGGAACTCCAACAGGTAAATAGTTGACTAAAATACTAGGAGATCGTAAGCTGCGCACCCTTATCATTGATTTCTAACAAATGTTTGCCCATCTGAGAGAAGACATCTCGGTCGTGTTCGAGCGCGACCCCGCGGCACGTAACACCTGGGAGGTGATCACATGCTATCCCGGTTTTCACGCGATGCTGTTCCACCGCTTTGCCCATTGGCTGTGGTACGCGGGACTGAAGTGGCTGGCGCGGCTGGTTTCGCACCTGTCGCGCTGGCTGACCGGCATCGAGATCCATCCCGGGGCCAGGATCGGCCGCCGCTTCTTCATCGATCACGGCATGGGCGTGGTGATCGGGGAGACCGCCGAGATCGGCGACGACTGCACGCTCTACCACGGCGTCACCCTGGGTGGAACTTCGTGGAACAAAGGCAAGCGCCATCCCACGCTCGGCAACGGGGTCGTCGTCGGAGCCGGCGCCAAGATCCTGGGACCGATCAGCATCGGCGACGGCGCGAAGATCGGCTCCAACGCAGTGGTGGTGAAGGAAGTGCCGCCGGGCGCGACCGCCATCGGCATTCCGGCACGCATCGTCGAGATGCCGGACGCGGCGCAGGCGGGGCACTTTGCCGCGTACGCCGTGGTCAAGGACGCTAACGACCCGATGGCGAAGGCGGTACACGACCTGATAGACCATTGCGTCGAGACCGACAAGCGCATGGACCGGATCCTCGCTGAACTGAAGCGGCTGGGCGTCAAG
>JAHFRO010000180.1 GCA_023266245.1 Betaproteobacteria bacterium
CGCGAGCGCGCCCGCCCGTTCAACGTCTCGCTCGGCTTGCCGCTCACCGACTATCCGCTCGTACACAGCGCAATGCTGGTGCTCGCGCTCGCGCGGAACGAGCTGTCGCTCGAAGAAGCGGGCTCGCTGCTGCGCAGCCCTTTCATCGCGGGGGCGGAGCAGGAAATCGCGTGCCGTGCGTTGCTCGATGCCGCCCTGCGCAAGCGCGGCCAGGCGACGGTGACGCTCGGGGCGCTGCGCGGCGCCGCTCGCGGCAGAAACGCGTCCGATCCCGCCGCCTCGCCCGTGCTCGCGAAGCGTTTGGAGCAATGGACGCAGCTTGCGCGCGAGGCGGCGCGCAAAAAGCAGCCGCCCTCACAGTGGAGCACGATCTTTCTGCAGCTGCTCTCCGGCTTGGGCTGGCCGGGCGAGCGCACGCTCGATTCCGAGGAGTACCAGACCTTCGGGAAATGGCGCGAAGTGGTCTCGGGGCTCTCCGCGCTCGATCTGGTTTCGCCGCGCCTGAATTACGACGACGCGCTCGCGGCGCTGAAGCGCCTGTCCGCCGATACGCTGTTCCAGCCCGAATCGCCGGAAGTGCCGGTGCAGGTGCTGGGCGTGCTCGAGGGGAATGCGCTCGAATTTGATCATCTCTTCGTCACCGGCCTTACCGACGAAGTCTGGCCGGAAGGACCGCGCCCGAATCCTTTCCTGCCGATCGCGGTGCAGCGCGCGGTGAACGTTCCCCACGCTTCCGCCGAGTGGAACCTCGCTTTCGCGCGGCGCACGACGCAGAGGTGGCTCGGCAGTGCCGCGTCAGTGCGCCTGAGCTATCCGCTGCGCGAGGGCGACCGCGAGTTGAACGCGAGCCCGCTGCTGCGCGACGTTCCAGAAGAACAGCCCGCCGGGCGGAAGGCACCGCTTTACCGCGAAGCGATATTCGCCGCGTGCGCGATGGAAACGCTTTCCGATTTCGCCGCGCCGGCGCTGCCGGCGGGCGTGGAAGTGCCGGGCGGCGCGGAATTCTTCAAGAACCAGGCAGCGTGCCCGTTCCGCGCCTACGCCGCGCACCGGCTCGGCGCGCAGGCGCTGGAGGCGGCGCGCGTGGGGCTCGATGCGCGCGACCGCGGCGGGCTGGTGCACCAGGCTGTGTTCATTCTGTGGCGCGAGCTGAAGAGCCACAAGCAGCTCATGGACACGAGTGAGGAAGAGCTCAAGACCGCGGTCGGGCGCGCGGTCGGAAACGCGGTGGAGAGCGCGCGCAAGAAACGTCCGGACGTGATGACCCCGGCGTTTGCCGCGCTGGAGCTGGAGCGCGTGTGCGGACTGCTGCTGCGGCTGCTCGCGCTCGAAAAAGACCGCGCGCCGTTCGAAGTGCTGTCGCGCGAGGACCCGCGCCCGGTGAGCGTCGCCGGCGTCAGGGTCTCCACGCGCCTCGACCGCGTGGACCGGCTCGCCGATGGCGCACAGGTCGTCCTCGATTACAAGACAGGGCGGGCGAACGCCGGGGACTGGCTGGGCGAGCGTCCCGACGAGCCGCAGCTGCCGCTCTACGCGGTGAGCGGGCAGGGCAACGTCGCGGCGGTCGCGTTTGTGCAGCTGCGCGCCGACGAGGTCGCGTTCAAGGGCCTCACGCGCGCGGAAGGCGTGCTCTCACCCGCCCCGGGACAGGACGCGTGGAAAGGTGTGAGCCGCCATGAGAACTGGACGCAGTTGTTCGAAGACTGGCGAACGATGCTCGAAAACCTCGCTCGTGAATTCCTCTCCGGCCGCGCCGATGTCGCGCCGAAGAAATATCCAGTGACGTGTGAGCACTGCGATCTCGGCACGCTGTGCCGGGTGAAGGAACTGATGGACCGCGGGCCGGCCGCGAACGAGGAGAACGGCGGTGAATGAAGCGCCAGTGAAGATCGATCTTGCGAAGCTGCGCGCCGAAGACGCGAAAGCGCGCAGCGCCGCGCTCGATGTCAGCCGCTCCTTCATCGTGCAGGCGCCGGCGGGCTCGGGCAAGACCGAGCTTCTGATCCAGCGCTATCTCGCGCTGCTCGCGCGCGTGGACGCGCCGGAGGAGATCGTCGCCATCACCTTTACCAAAAAGGCAACCGCCGAAATGCGCGCCCGTGTGCTCGAAGCGTTCGCGGCAGCCGAGAACGCAACGCCGCCGGATGAGCCGCACCGGCGCGTCACGTGGGAGCTCGCGCGCAAAGCCAGGGCGCGCGACGCGGAAGCGCAGTGGGACATCGCGGAAAATCCCAACCGGCTGCGCATCCAGACCATAGACTCGCTGTGCCACTGGCTCACGCTGCAGCTGCCGATGCTGTCGGGCTTCGGCGCGCAGCCCGAGACGGTGGAGGACGCGCGCGAGCTCTACCTTGAGGCGGCGCGGCGCACGCTCGCTGGACTCGACGGCAAGAACGAATGGTCGGGCTACGTCGCGCGCATCCTGAAGCACCTCGATAACCACGTCGAGAGGGCGCAGGGAATGATCGCCGACATGCTCAAGGTGCGCGACCAGTGGATACGCTCGGTGATGGACCCGCGCGGCGAAAGCCGCGCTGCGCTGGAAGCTGCGCTCGCCAACGCCACGCGCGATGCGCTCGCAAGTCTGACCGCACTGTTTCCGGATGAAGTACGCCCGGAACTGCTCGCGCTCTCCGCCTACGCGGCGGCGAATCTGGAAGCGGCCAACCGTAGCTCCGCGATCCGCAACTGCCGCAGCATGAAGGCGATCCCGGGCGCGGCTCCTGAGGAACTCGCCGCGTGGCGCGGCATTGCCGAGCTGCTGCTCAATAAGGATGGGGGCGTACGGCAACAAATCGACGTGCGCGTCGGTTTCCCCGCCATCGGGGAGGCGAAAGGCGCGGAAAAGGAGCTGCGGCGCACCCTGCACGCGCATATGGAAGCGCTGCTCGCCGCGGTCGCGCCGCGCCGCACCTTTGCCGAGCAGCTGCATTTGACGCGCATCCTGCCGCCGGCGACCTACGGCGAAGCGCAGTGGGAGGTGGTGGAAGCGCTCGCGGGACTGCTGCCGGTTGCGGTGGCGGAGCTGGAAGTGCTGTTCCGGGAACGCGGGCAGGTGGATTTCACCGCGGTGGCGCAGGCCGCGGTGCGCGCGCTGGGCGAAACGGAAGCGCCCACCGATCTCGCGCTTGCGCTCGATACCCTTATCCGCCACATCCTGGTGGACGAGTTCCAGGACACTTCCTGGAGCCAGTACGATCTCTTGCGGGGCCTCACCGCGGGCTGGCAGGAGGGGGATGGCAGGACGCTCTTCGTGGTGGGCGACCCGATGCAGTCCATCTACCGCTTCCGCAAGGCGGAGGTCGGCCTCTACCTGCGCGCGTGGCACGAGGGCATCGGCGCGGTGAAGCTTGCGCCACTCACGCTGAGTGTGAACTTCCGCTCAACCGGCGCGGTCGTGGAATGGTTCAACCGCGCATTCGAGCAAGTGCTGCCCGACGAGGAGGATCTCGCGAGCGGCGCGGTGCCGTTCGCGCATTCGGTCGCCGCGGATTCCGCCGCGCAGGGCACTGCGCCCGAATTCTATCCGCTGCTTGCGACCGACCGCGAGGCGGAGGCGCGATTGATCGTGGATCTCGTCCGCCGCGCCCGCACAGAGCATCCGGACCAGACCATCGCGATCCTGGTGCGCGCCCGCGGCCATCTCGCCGAGATCGCCCCTGCGCTGAAAACGGCCAGGCTGAATTTCCAGGCGATCGAGATCGAGCAGCTCACGCACCGGCCGGTGGTGCAGGACCTGCTCGCGCTGACGCGCGCGCTCATCCATCCCGCCGACCGCATCGCCTGGCTATCGGTGCTGCGCGCGCCGTGGTGCGGATTGACGCTCGCCGATCTCGATGCGCTTGCCGGCCACGACCACGACGCGGCAGTGTGGACGCTGATGAACAACGGCGCATGTATCGCGCGGCTCTCCGATAACGGCAAGGAGCGCCTCAACCGCGCGCGCGACGTCCTCGGCGCGAACCTCGCGCGGCGGCGGCGCGAGCCGCTGCGGCGCTGGATGGAGGGCGCGTGGCTCGCGCTGGGCGGGCCCGCGTGCGTGGAGGAGGCGACCGATCTCGAGGACGCGCAGGTATTCTTCACGCTGCTCGCGGAGCTGGAGGAGGGCGGCGACCTGCCCGATCTTGAGTTGCTGGCTGCACGCGTGGAGGAACTCTACGCGTTGCCGGACGCCGACCGCGAAGCGTCGCGGCTGCAGCTCATGACCATACACAAGGCGAAGGGGCTGGAATTCGACACCGTGATCGTGCCCGCGCTGGGTTACCCGCCGCGGCGCGAGGATCCGAAGCTGCTGCTGTGGCTCGAGCGGCCCCTTCGACAAGCTCAGGGCAGGCCGCGATCCGGCACCGAATCCGATCTGCTGCTCGCGCCGATCCGGGAGGCGACCGAGAAACAGGACGCGATCTACGACTACCTGAAGGCGCTCGAGGCCGTGAAGGAGGAGCACGAAGCGGCGCGGCTGCTTTACGTCGCCGCGACGCGCGCGCGTACCCGGCTGCATCTCATCGGCCAGGTGGACTGGAAGCCGGACAAGCCATTGAAGCCCAAGTCGCGCTCGCTGCTCGAGCACCTGTGGCCGGCGGTCGAACGGGACTTCATCGCGGCCGCGCAGGCGCAAGGCCGGCCGGCGCCCGCCGCGGCAGCGGGTGAAGAACAACAGCGCCAGCCCGTGATCCGCCGCTTCGTCTCAGGCTGGACGCTGCCCGCCGCGCCGGAGGGGTTGCAATGGAAGCCGCGCGCGGAAATCGCTTATGAAGGCCGCAGTCCCCATGATGAAGTCGAATTCTCGTGGGCGTCCGAAACCGCGAAGCACGTGGGAACGGTGGTGCACCGCTTCCTGCAGTCGATCGCCGAGGAAGGGCTGGATAAATGGGACGCTCGGCGCATCGGGCAGATGCGCGAAGTGTTCGCGCGCGATCTCGCGCGGCTCGGCGTGCCGGAGACGGAAATGCAGAACGCCGTCGCGCGCGTGGCGGACGCGCTCGCAACCAGCGTCGCCGACGAGCGCGGGCGCTGGGTGCTCGGCGTGCACGCGGAAGCGCGGTCGGAGCTGCGGCTGACCGGCGTGATCGAGGGC
>JAHFRO010000181.1 GCA_023266245.1 Betaproteobacteria bacterium
GGCTGGGCTAGTGCCGTTCCAACTATTTATGCCAATCCAACTGTTTCTCCAGGGGCCAACTGTCCGCGCCAGGCGAGCCGCCGGAATTTGGAGAAACAAGTTGGAACGGCACTAGTGGATAATGTATCCGCCGTCCATGACGAGCGCGTGGCCGATCACGTAGCCGGCGTCCTTCGACACCAGAAACGCCACCACGCCCGCGACTTCCTCGACGGTGCCGAAGCGGCCGATCGGCACGTCGCGCGCGCGTTGTTCCAGCTCTCCCGGGTTCCGGCCTGCCAGGAAACCCTCGGTGGAGACGGGCCCGGGGCACACGGCGTTGACCGAGATGCCGTCCGCCGACAGCTCGAGGGCCATCGAGCGGGTGAGCTGGATGAGGCCCGCCTTGGTGAGGTTGTAGACCGCGCCGTAGCGTGAAGCGACGATGCCGAGCTGGCTCGCCATGTGTATCACATGTCCTCCGCCCTGCGCGCGCATGATGGGCACCACCGCCTGGCTTGCAAAGAAGGGGGCGCTCAGGTTCACCGCCACCAGCCGCTCGAACTCTTCGTGCGAAAATTCGCCGAAGGCCTTGCGGACCCGAATGCCTGCGTTGTTCACCAGGATGTCGATCCGGCCCATGCGCTGGTGGGCCGCCGCGACCATCGCCTCGGCCTCTCCCTTGCGCGCAAGGTCGTGCACGCCCCAGTCGGCGTCCGGGGCGCCGGCCTTCCGGCAGGCCGCAGCGGTGTCCTCGAGCTCCGCCTCGGTGCCGTCCGCCGCGAGGTAGATCGCGGCCCCTTCGGAGGCGAGGCGCAGCGCCACCGCCCGGCCTATCCCGCGCGAAGCGCCCGTAACAAGGGCGGCCTTTCCGTTCAACTCACGCATCGCCTGCTTTTCCTCCCGCAGAATCGAACCGGCAATCGGGCGCCGCGGCGAGCCTGGCCGTGGAGGAAGGCCGCGGCGTGGCGCTGGCCGCGTTCAGTCGACCTTGAGCCCCGCCGCGCGCACCACTTCGCCCCAGGCGCGCACTTCACTGGCCACATGATCCTTGAACTGGGCCCTTGTGTACGGCGCCGCTTCGGCCGAGTTCGCGGCAAGCAGCTCCTTCATTCGCGGCTGTGCCACCGCCTTCATCACTTCCGCGTGCATCCGATCCAGGATGCTCCGCGGCGTGCCGCCGGGCGCGAAAAATCCCGTGTTGCATCCCATGTCGAACCCGGGGATGGCTTCCGCAACGGCCGGGGTATCCGGATACAGCGGTGAGCGCTTCGGCAAGGTGATTCCCAGGAGCGTCAGCCTTCCGGCTTTTATGTGGGGGATGGCGGCGGAAATACACGAGAAATACATCCCGGCTTCTCCCGCGACCAGAGCGACCGTGGCCGGCCCGCCTCCCTTGTAGGGCACGTGCAGCGGCTTGATCCCGGTGTGGCGGTTGAACCGTTCCCCGGTGAGGTGCGTGATGGAGCCGGGCCCGGAAGAGGCGAAAGCGAACTCGCCGGGGCGTGCCTTTGCATATTCGATCAGTTGCGCGATCGTCTTGATGCCGTACTTGGGATTGACGACCAGCACCAACGGCGAGCGCGACGGCAGCGCGACCGGTTCGATGTCCTTCAGCGGGTTGTACGACAGCTTCTTGTAGAGGCTCGCGCTGATGGCATGGCTCGGCACATCGGTCATCAGCAGGGTGTATCCATCCGGGTTTGCCTTCGCGGCGATGGCGACGCCCAGCGTTCCCGCGGCGCCCGGGCGGTTGTCCGGGACCACCTGCTGCCCGAGCGATTCGGTCAGCGCGGCGCCCAGGCCGCGGGAAACGACATCGGTGATGCCGCCGGGAGGCCAAGGGACGATCATCCGGATCGGCCTCGACGGATACTCCTCGGCGTTCGCCTGCGTAAGCATCGGCAGGAACAGCGCGCCGAGCAGCAAGCCTGCGGCTTTCATGGCTTTCATCGTCTCTCCTCCTGGCTTCTTGTGTGGGGCTGCGTGCTCAGGGTGGCGATATCTTCGGGCGCTGCGTTCGCCACATCCGTCATCTTGCCGGTTCGCTCGCTTCAAGCAAGCCGCACGGAACCGGCGCGCACGGAGTACAATCGATGTTAGAACCTCCTCCAATTCCGTGTCAACAACACGTCGCGCGCGGACCGGCCTACCAGAGAGACTTCAGCCTGCCGCCATCCAGGTTGAGAGACACGCCGGTGATGTAGCTCGCGCGTTCGGAGCAGAGGAACACGATGGCGTTGGCGAGTTCCTCGGGCCGGCCGAACCGGTTGAGCGAGTTCTTGCGCGCCGCGCGTCGCCGCGCTTCCTCTTCGCTTTCCGCGCCGAGCTCCGCGGCGAGCCCCTGGGCGTTCCGGCGCCAGAGGTTGGTGTCGACCCAGCCGGGGCAGATCGCGTTCACCAGGATGTTGTCCTCGCCGAACTCGGTGGAAAGCGACTTGGTGATGTTGAGCAGCCCGCTGTTGGTGATGCCGCTTCCGAACATGTAGGGATCCGGCTCCTTGCCGGCGCCGCCGATCACGTTGACGATCCGTCCCCAGCGCTGCGCTTTCATCAGGGGATGGACCAGCCGGATCGCGCGCAGAAAACCGAACAGCTTGGTCTCGAGCTGCTCCTTCAGGCCCGCGTCCGTCATCACGTCGAACCGGCCCGAGTACATCTGGCCTGCGTTGTTCACCAGTATGTCCACGCCGCCGAACTGCTTTTTCGCGCTCTCGACGAGCCGTCCGATGTCGTCCGTCTTCATCATGTCGGCCACGACCGCGTGAATTTCCCCGCCGGTCGCCTTCGCCAGCTCCGCGCGCGTGCGCTCCAGCGTTTCCGCGTTGCGGCCGCAGATCATCACCCGCACCCCTTCCTCGAGGAACTGCCGGGCCGTCTCCCGGCCGATGCCGCGGCTCCCGCCGGTCACTATGGCCGACTTTCCCTTGATACCGAGATCCATCTGGTTTTCCTTGTTTTCAGAAGCGACTTGAAGATACCCGATTCCGTCGCATTGTAAATCAAGACGCCGGAAGCGCGAGCGCCAGATCCCGTCACGTGCGGCGGCATCGCGGCGCTGCTATCGGGAAGCCCGGATTTGCGGAACAATTGCGGCATCGGCAAACGATGAGGAAAGCGGAACATGAAAATCGGGTTTATCGGTTTGGGCCAGATGGGCCGGGGCATGGCGGGCCGGCTGCTCGACTGCGGATATGCGTTGAGCGTGTGGAACCGGTCGCGCGCGGTGGCTGAAACGTTCCGGCCGCGCGGCGCGGTCGTGGCCGGACGGCCGGATCAGCTGCTCGACGCCGACGTGGTGATCACCATGCTGGCCGACGACGCGGCGGTGGAGGCGGTGTGGGTCGCGTCGGGACTGGTCCGGAAGCTGCCGGCCTCGACCATCCACCTCAATATGGCATCGGTCAGCCTGAGCATGGGACGGCGGCTCGCGGAACTGCATCGCGCGGCGGGGGCGCCCTATGTTTCGGCGCCGGTGTTCGGGCGGCCGGAGCCGGCCGCAACCGGGCAGCTGGACATCGTCGCGGCCGGCGCCGAGGCCGCGATCGCGCGCTGCGCGCCCCTGTTCGAGGCGCTCGGGCGCCGCTGGTTCAACGTGGGAACCGAAGCGCACTGCGCGAATATCGTGAAAATCGCGCGCAACTTCCTGCTCGGCGCCATCATCGAGGGCCTGGGCGAAGCCTTTGCGCTGGTCCGGAAATCCGGCGTCGATCCCGCGACGTTTCTCGACATCATCACCAGCACGTCGATGAATGCTCCCGCCTACAAGAACTACGGAAGGCTGATACTGGAAAAACCGGCGCAGGCGACCTTCACGCTGAAGCTGGGCATGAAAGACGTGGAGCTGGCGCTCCAGGCCGGCGATGACACCGCCGTGCCGCTGCCGCTGGCCGCGCTCCTGCGGGACCAGCACCTGGCCGCCATCGCGCGCGGCTACGGGGACAAGGATTGGGCGTCGCTCGGCAACTACATCGCGGAGAGCGCGGGGCTCTAGGAAACTCAGGGGTTCTGGACCAGCCGGTCGCGCGCCAGTGGCGGATTCCTGGCGAAATAGCGTTTGATGCCGGCGAAAATCGCCTCCGCCATCTTGTCCTGGTACGCCTCGTTCCGCAGCTTTTTTTCCTCGTCCGGATTGCTGATGAACGCGGTTTCCACCAGGATCGAAGGAATATCCGGGGATTTCAGCACCGCAAATCCGGCCTGTTCCACCTGCGACTTGTGCAGCGTGTTGATGCCGCCGAGCTCGGCGAGGACCGACCGTGCGGCCTTGAGGCTGTCGTTGATGGTCGCGGTCTGGGAGAGGTCGAGCAGCGTCTGCTTGAGGTAGGGATCGGATATGTCGAGATTGACGCCGCCGATCAAGTCGGCCTCGTTCTCGCGCTTGGCCAGCCAGCGCGCCGCCGCCGAGGTCGCCCCGGATTCCGACAGCGCGAACACCGAGGAACCGCGCGCGTGCGGCCTGATGTAGGCGTCGGCATGGAGGGAAACAAAGAGGTCCGCGCGCACCCGCCGCGCTTTCGCTATCCGCATCTGCAGCGGAATGTAGTAGTCGCCGTCGCGGATCAGCACCGCGCGCATGTTGGGCTCCTGGTCGATGCGGGCCTTGAGCTTGCGCGCGATCGCGAGCGTGATGTTTTTCTCGTAACTACCGCCGCGGCCGCGCGCTCCGGGATCTTCGCCTCCGTGGCCCGCGTCCAATGCGACGATGATGAGGCGCCCGCCATCGGGACTCTTCAGCGCCGGGCGCGCGGCGGGCTTAGCTGCCGGGCGCGCCGCTTCGCCGGGCGCTGCCGCTTGCTGCGGTCCCGGTTCGGCGGGCGTGGCGGCGGTTTCGCTCTGCCCCTGCAGTTTGTCGAGGAAGGCGAGCAGGGGATCGGGCGGCTCGAGGGGATAGATGTCGAGCACGAGACGGTGACCGTAGTCACCGACCGGAGCCAGCGTAAACGCCTGCGGCCTGACTTCGCTCTTCAGGTCGAACACCAGCCGCACCACGCCGGGCTTGAAGCGCCCGATGCGCATCCCTTTCACGTAGGGATCGTTGGCGCCGACCCGGTCTGCCAGGCCGGTGAGCGTGGCGGTGATATCGACATCTTC
>JAHFRO010000019.1:0-1393 GCA_023266245.1 Betaproteobacteria bacterium
TTCCTCGACGCGGGCGAGCAAGGACGGCGTGACCGTGAACCTGGGCTGATAGCTCATGGCGCCCAGCCTATCCCGTAAGTCAAGTATGAGTCAAGCTAGAGTCAAGTTGCCGCACTGGAGGGATCGAGGCGGAGGGATGAGGGTCCGCTTTTGGCCGTTCGGGGCCCCTGTTCGCCGCCGAGCAGCCGCAGCCAAGGTCGAGGGCCGTGAGTGCGTGAGAGCGTGAGGGGGTGAGAGCGGAGGTCAGCCGCTGTTAATTTCCGATCTCACCATCTCGCGACCTTACGATCTCCCGATTCCATGAGGCGTTAATGCGGTGTGGATGCCGGCTGCATGGGTCAACCTAGTAGGCCGCGCCCACGTATACTGGGCATGAAAGTCTCAATCCGTCCCCCCGTGGATCGCATCGAGTCACGGATTCTGCTCGTGCGCGGACAGAAGATCATGCTCGACGCCGATCTCGCCGAGCTGTATGGCATCAGCACCGGCCGGTTTAACGAGCAAGTGCGACGTAACCGCAAGCGCTTTCCACCTGACTTCATGTTTCAGTTGACAAATCATGAGGTTGCAAGTTTGAGATCGCAAATTGCGATCTCAATAGGTGAAACGGCACAAACCGGGCGGGGTGGTCGTCGCTACCTGCCACATGCGTTCACCGAACATGGGCCATCATGGCGGCGACCATACTCAACACACCGCGAGCCACTGAAGTATCGGTCTTCGTCGTGCGCGCGTTCGTGCGTCTCAGAGAGATGGTGGCGGCGAACAAGGAACTGGCCAAGAAACTCGACGAACTCGAGCGCCGCGTTTCGCATCACGACGAGGCGATCACCAGCATCGTCAAGGCGATCCGGGAACTGGCCACGCCTCCCGAACCGAGGCCCAAGCGCCGCATCGGGTTCGTTCCCGGCGATTGACCGCGACAGAATCTATCTTCAGATTGCCTTTCGCCCGACCGAGGCGTATTCTCGCTGGCCTGTTTTCACGAGACCCTTCGAAAGGAGTTCGCGCCATGACGTAGTTATCCCTTACAGGAGACTCGTCATGTCACGTACTTACCGCCGTCGCCGGCAGTACCACGAGTACTGCTGGGTTCTGTTCGACTGGCAACCTGGTGCGCCCGTCGGCGCGTTGTTGGATCCCCGTTCGCGGGAAGGACGCCGCGCGATCGCGCGCTTTCACTCGGACAAGGAAGTCACGATAGGTGGCGCGGCGCCCCGCTGGTACCGGAAGGTATTCGACCGGCGCCTGCGCACCTTCAACGACAAACAGCTTCGCCGCTGGCTCGCCAACCCCGGCTACGATCCCGTCATGCAAGCCCGGCATCGTCACGCCGCGAATTGGTCCTGGTGGTAAGCGCAGAAGGATGAAGGCGGAAGGATGAAGGCAGAAG
>JAHFRO010000019.1:1493-8006 GCA_023266245.1 Betaproteobacteria bacterium
AAGGCGGAAGGATGAAGGCAGAAGTGGGCCGTAGCCCGAGAGATGAGGACCGAAGGCGCGCCTTCAGCCGTCGGCAACAGTTGTCATCCTCCCCGCGTGTATAATTTCAGCTTTTAAGCAGAGCGCCATGGAAGCCGAACAGATCAACGCCATCGCCCGGCGGCTCAACGACGTCGAAGGTCGCGCAGCGGAGTTGCGGAGGTATCTTTGACTTCGGCGAAAAGCAAAAACGCCTCGCCGAGATTGCTGCAATTCTGGAAGATCCCGCCCTCTGGAACGACCCGAAGCGGGCTCAGGAGCTAGGCAGGGAGCGCAAGGCGCTCGAAGGCGTCGTTTCCGCCCTGACCAAGTTAGACACCGAACTGCGCGACGCCCAGGAGCTGTTCGATATCGCCAGGGCAGAGTACGACGAAGCCGCGCTGGCGGCCATCGATGGCGACGCGCGCGAGCTGGAAAACACCGTGGCGGAGATGGAGTTCCGCCGCATGTTCTCCAAACCGGCGGATACCAACAACTGCTTCATCGACATCCAGGCGGGTTCCGGCGGCACCGAAGCGCAGGACTGGGCGGCGATGCTCGAGCGCATGTACACGCGCTACTGCGAGCGCAAGGGCTACCAGGTCGAACTGCTGGAGGAGTCCCCGGGTGAAGTCGCCGGCGTCAAGAGCGCGACGCTCAAGGTCACCGGAGACTACGCCTACGGGCACCTGCGCACCGAGTCCGGCGTTCATCGCCTGGTGCGGAAATCCCCGTTCGACGCCAACAACCGCCGGCATACCTCGTTTGCGAGCGTGTTCGTCTACCCCGAGGTGGACGAGACCATCGAGATCGCGGTCAAACCCGCGGATCTGCGCATCGACACTTTCCGCGCCTCGGGCGCCGGCGGGCAGCACGTGAACAAGACCGACTCGGCAGTGCGCATCACGCACCTGCCGACCGGCATCGTGGTGCAGTGCCAGAACGACCGCTCGCAGCACCGCAACCGCGCGGAGGCGATGGCGATGCTGAAATCGCGCCTCTACGAGCTCGAGTTGCGCAAGCGCCAGGAGGAAAAACAGGCGCTGGAGGACACCAAAACCGACATCGGCTGGGGGCATCAGATACGTTCCTATGTGCTCGACCAGTCGCGCATCAAGGACCTGCGCACCAACATCGAGATCGGCAACACGCAGGCGGTACTCGACGGCGGTCTCGACGAATTCATCACCGCAAGCCTCAAGCAAGGCCTGTAGCCAGGAAGGAACCCTGCCATGGAACAACAAGACACGCCAATCCCGCAGGACACCCACCGCATCATCGCCGAGCGCCGGGCGAAGCTGAATGCGATACGGGAGAAAGGCGTCGCCTACCCCAACGACTTCTACCGCCAGAATCTCGCCGCGGAGCTCGTCGAGAAGTACGAGAACCACGACCGGGACACGCTGGATCTCAACCCCGTGATCGTGAAGGTCGCCGGTCGCATCATGCTCAAGCGCACGATGGGCAAGATCACCTTCGCCAACATCCAGGACATGAGCGGCCAGATCCAGATTTTCGTCGCCGACAACGCCCCCGGCAAGGCGGAGCATGAAGCGTTCAAGCACCATGACATCGGGGACATCATCGGCGTGGATGGCGTGCTGTTCAAAACCAAGACCGGGGAGCTGACGGTGCGTGCCAGGGCCGTGCGCCTGCTCGCCAAGTCGCTCCGTCCGCTGCCCGACAAGTTCCACGGCCTCACCGACCAGGAACTGCGCTACCGCCAGCGCTACGTCGATCTCATCGTCAACGAAGACACGCGCCTGGTTTTCGTGCAGCGCTCGCGCATCATCCAGGCGATCCGCAATTTCCTGCTCGCGCGGCGCTTTCTCGAGGTCGAGACGCCGATGATGCAACCGATTCCCGGCGGCGCCGCGGCACGACCTTTCGTCACGCACCACAATGCGCTCGACATGGACCTGTACCTGCGCGTCGCGCCGGAGCTTTATCTCAAGAGACTGGTGGTGGGCGGCTTCGAGAAAGTGTTCGAGATCAGCTGCAACTTCCGCAACGAAGGGATCTCGACCAAGCACAACCCCGAGTTCACCATGCTCGAGTTCTACGTTGCCTACGTGGACTACCACTACCTGCTGGCGGCCATTCCCCAGATGATCCTCGAGGTCGCACAGACGGTGGTCGGCACGGCCAAGATCACCTACCAGGGGCACGAGATCGATTTCGACAAGCCGTACGCACGGATGACCATAACGGAAGCGATCAAGCAGCACCATCCCGGGATCACCGATGCGCTGCTCAACGACCGTGAGGCGCTGATCGCCAGGCTCAAGGGGCTCGGCATCGCTTATCGGCCCGCAGACGGCATCGGAGGCCTGCAGCTCACGCTGTTCGAGAATACGACCGAGGACAAGCTGATCCAGCCGACCTTCATTCTCGACTATCCTGCGGAGGTCTCGCCCCTCGCGCGCCGCAGCGACAAGAACCCCGAGATCGCCGAGCGCTTCGAGCTCTACATCGCGGGGCGCGAGATCGCCAACGGTTTCTCCGAGCTGAACGACCCTGAGGACCAGGCGGCGCGCTTTCAGCAGCAGGTCCGGCAGAAGGAGGCGGGCGACGCCGAGGCGATGCATTACGACGCCGACTACATCCGCGCCCTCGAGTACGGGATGCCGCCGGCATCCGGAGCCGGCATCGGCATCGACCGCCTGGTGATGCTGTTCACCGACAGTCCATCGATCCGCGACGTGATCCTGTTCCCGCTGCTGCGCCCTGAATGAAACAGCCATCAGCGATCAGCTTTCGGCGATCAGCTTGCCGCGGGTTGGCTGACAGCTGACAGCTGAGCGCGTTCCCATGGACAAACCGCTGTGGCAGCCCTCCACTGAGCGCATTGCCAACGCCAACCTGACGGCGTTCATGCACCACGCGCGCAGCCGCTGGGGCCTGCCGGCAACAGAGTACGGTGATCTCTACCGGTGGTCCGTCACCGAGCCCGCGCAGTTCTGGCAGTCGGTGTGGTCGTTCTGCGGCGTGATCGCAGCGACCCAGGGCGAGTCAGTGCTGGTGGACGGCGACAAAATGCCGGGCGCGCGCTGGTTCCCGGAAGCGCGGCTCAACTTCGCGGAAAACCTTCTGCGCCGCCGCGACCGCGCGACAGCCATCGTGTTCTGGGGCGAGGATCGTTTGAAGAGCAGCGTCACCTATGCCGAGCTCTACGACGAGGTGTCGCGGCTGGCGCAGGCGCTGCGTGCCGCCGGCGTCCAGCCGGGCGACCGGGTCGCAGGCTATATGCCCAACCTGCCCGGCACGGTGATTGCGATGCTGGCAGCGACCAGCATCGGCGCCGTCTGGTCTTCGTGCTCGCCCGATTTCGGCGTGCAAGGCGTGCTCGACCGCTTCGGCCAGATCGCTCCCAGGGTGCTGTTCGCCGCGGACGGCTATTTCTACAACGGTAAGACGATCGACGTGCTCGATCGTCTAAGAGAGATCGCTCGAAATTTGCCGTCGGTCGAGAAAGTCCTTGTCGTACCCTACACCAGACCTGATCCGATCATTGGCGGAATTCCCAATTCCGCCACAGTGCACGAGTTCATGGCGCCGTACCGCCCGCGCGGCATCCGCTTCGAGCGCCTGCCCTTCAATCACCCGCTCTACATCCTGTACTCCTCGGGCACCACCGGCGTGCCCAAGTGCATCGTGCACGGTGCCGGCGGCACGCTGCTGCAGCATCTCAAGGAGCACCAGTTGCACGTGGATCTCAAGCCTGGCGAGCGCCTGTTCTACTTCACCACCTGCGGCTGGATGATGTGGAATTGGCTGGTCTCGGCGCTGGCTGCGCGCGCGACCCTACTGCTCTACGACGGCTCACCATTGATCGCCGGCGGGCGCGTCCTGTTCGATTATGCCGATGCCGAACATATGACCGCGTTCGGCACTTCGGCCAAGTACATAGACAGCATCGCCAAGCTAGGCCTGAAGCCACGCGTTACGCACCAGCTCACGTCGCTAAAGACCATGCTTTCCACCGGCTCCCCGTTGGTCCCGGAAAGCTTTGACTACGTCTATCGCGAGGTTAAAAACGATATCCATCTCGCCTCGATCTCGGGCGGCACCGATCTCATCTCCTCCTTCGTAATCGGCGATCCGACCGGACCCGTTTGGCGCGGCGAGATCCAGTGCCGCGGATTGGGCATGAAGGTCGAAGTGTTCGACGAAGGGGGCCGGTCGGTGCGCGGCCAGAAGGGAGAGCTCGTCTGCACCGCGCCGTTTCCCTCCATGCCGGTCGGCTTCTGGAACGACCCCGACGGCGCCAAGTACCGTGCCGCCTATTTCGAGAAATTTCCCGGCGTGTGGTGCCACGGCGATTACGTGGAACTCACCGCCCACGACGGGCTCGTCATCTACGGGCGGTCGGACGCAGTGCTCAACCCGGGCGGTGTGCGCATCGGCACCGCCGAGATCTACCGTCAGGTCGAACAGCTCGACGAAGTGGTGGAAAGCCTCGTCATCGGCCAGGACTGGCCGCCCGAAAAACCAAGCGACGTGCGCGTGGTGCTGTTCGTGCGGCTGCGCGACGGTCTCAGGCTCGACGCGGCGCTCAGCGAGAAGATCAAACGCCGCATCCGCGACAACACCACCCCGCGCCACGTCCCCGCGAAAATCGTGCAGGTCGCCGACATCCCGCGCACCAAGAGCGGCAAGATCGTCGAGCTCGCGGTACGCAACGTGGTCCACGGCCGGCCAGTGAAGAACGTGGACGCCTTGGCCAACCCGGAAGTGCTCGAGTTTTACAGAAATTGCCCCGAACTTCGGTCTTAAGTCGGGCGTGAACTATGTCACGCCGAGTTGACAAACGCGTGTCGCAGCGAGCAAAACTTTACCCCAGTTCTCAATTTTGCACGGTAACGATTTGTTTCTCTGTGAATTTCTTCACAGTCCTCCGGTCAACGCCGGGGTAAGATGCGGCGTTGTCTCTTGCAGCATTTCATTGTTTGGAGCGAAAGGAGGCCAGCTATGTTGGAAACTCAAGCCCGTGTCAGCCCCGTCGTGGCAATTGCTGCGGTAGCGGTCATCGTCTTCAGCGCCGTCGGCGTGGGTGTGATGACCGGCGTCATCCCGAGCTCGTTCTCGAAGGCGAGTGAGCAGATGGCGACGGCGCAACCGCAGAAAGCCGCGTCAGCCCCAAGGAAGACCACCACCGAGCCCACGCGCGTTGCTGCGGCCGACGCGTCGAAGCCCGGCGCGCGCGTATGCGCGAACTGTGGCACCGTGGCGTCGATCAACGTCGTCAAGAAGGAAGGCGAAGGCAGCGGTCTCGGCGCAGTGGCCGGCGGCGTGGCCGGCGGCGTGCTCGGCAATCAGGTCGGCCAGGGCCGCGGCCGCACCGCCGCGACTGTGGTCGGCGCGGGTGCCGGCGCCTACGCCGGACACCAGGTCGAGAAACACATGAAGACCACCGAGCGCTACAACGTCGCGGTGCGCATGGAGGACGGCACGAACCGCACTTTCTCGTATGAGAAGGAGCCCGCTTTCCGCGCCGGGGACAAGGTCAAAGTCGTGGACGGCGCTCTGGTCGTCAACTGACGCCATCACCTTCGTCACGGGGCCGCGAACTCACGCGGCCTTTTTTTTCGCTTTCTTGTACTGACCGCGCTTGATGCTTGCTTGACGCACCACCGGCGGCGCGCTTAAATACCCGTGCCAGCTCAACCGACGGGTAGCTAGGGTTCCGCCGACGCGAGTCGGGCCCGGACCGAGCGCTACACAAAGCCCGCGCGGCATGCACCCGAGGACGAAAAAGCCAGAGGGGATAGGTTGAGGCGTGTAACTACGTCTCATCGCTATCGTCAACGGCTTTTTTGAACTCGAGGATGCCATGACCGCCCTTGCCCTCGCCCTGATCCTGTCTGCCGCCGCCCTCCACGCCAGTTGGAATTTCGTTCTAAAACGTTCGGGCGGCGGGACGGTGTTCGTGTGGCTTTTCGCCACCCTTTCCGCGCTGATATATGCGCCGCTTGCGGCGTTCATCGTCTGGTGGCAGAAGCCGGAGTTCGGATGGATGCATTTCGGGCTGATGTTCGCGAGCGCGGCGCTGCACACTGCGTACTACCTGCTGCTCGACCGCGGCTACCGCAGCGGCGACCTGTCCGTCGTTTACCCGCTCGCGCGCGGCACCGGGCCGCTCATCACGGTGCTATGCGCCGTGTTGTTCCTTCAAGAGCGCCCGACGCCGGTCGCGGTAGCCGGAGCGCTGCTCATCGGCGGTGGCGCGGTCCTGCTTACCGGAGACCCACGCAAGCTGAGACAGTCAGGCAATTATTATGCCGTCGGTTTCGCGCTGCTCACCGGCTGCATGATTGCGAGTTACACACTGGTGGACAAGATCGCCGTCGCGGCCTACCTGATCCCGCCGCTGGTGCAGGATTGGGCGGCTAACCTGGGCCGCGTGTGCCTGATGACACCGATGGCGCTCGCGCTCAAGGACCAGATCCGCCCCACTTGGCAGCGCGCCAAAAAAGAAATCATCGCGGTCGCGCT
>JAHFRO010000019.1:8106-29471 GCA_023266245.1 Betaproteobacteria bacterium
ACCAGTTCCAGATCTGCCACCAGGGCACACCCTGCTTTTTCGGATCGCCCTTGAGGTACTTGCTGTCGGGGAAGTTCCTGAGCAGTACCCGCTCGGCGTCGTTGCGCAGGTCGTTCATGCCGAGCGCATCGTAAGCCTTGACCAGGATCACCAGCCCTTCTTCGTTGGCCGGGGCCTGCGGGTAGGTCTTGAGCGCGAACTGGGCCCGGTTGGCCGCCGCGACGTACGCGCCGCGCTTCATGTAATAGCGCGCGACGTGGACTTCGTGGGAGGCCAGTGCGTTGACCAGATAGTTCATGCGCGCGACCGCATCCGGGGTGTACTTGCTGTCCGGAAAGCGTATGACCAGTTCCTTGAACGCCTCGAACGCTTCGCGCGCCGCCTTGGGATCGCGCTCAGTGAGGTCTTGTCCGCTGATATACCCGAACCATCCGAGATCGTCGTTGAAATTGGCGAGGCCTTTCAGGTAATAGGCGTAGTCGACGCTGGGGTGATTGGGATGGAGCTTGATGAAGCGCTCCACCGCAGTAATCGCCTGGGCCGGCTCGTTGTCCTTGTAGTAGGCGTAGGCGATCTCGATCTGCGCCTGCTGCGCGAAGCGCCCATACGGATAGCGCGCCTCGAGCTTTTCGAAATACTTGATGGCCTGTTCGTAGTTGCGGTCGTTGAGGTTCGACTTCGCCTCGGCATAGAGCTTCTGCGCCGACCAGCCCTTGGTCTCGTCTATCTGCTCGGGCAGCAGGCTGCAGGCCGCAATGAGCGCCCCGAGCAGTACCGCTAAACTATAACGCAGGATGAGCACCGTAGACCCCCCGGAAAATTATAACGCAGACCGCGCCAGGCCGCGGCCCGTGAAGCTCACGGTGCCCGCCGAGTGTGCCGGTCTGCGGTTGGACCAGGCGCTCGTGCGTTTGTTGCCGGAATACTCGCGCAACCGGCTCGCACAGTGGGTGCGCTCAAGCCGGGTCACCCTCGATGGCCGTGCCGTGCCGCCGCGGCACAAGGTGTGGGGTGGAGAGATCATCAACATCGTTCCCACCCCCGATCCCGCGACGCTCGCGCACCAGGCCGAAGACATCCCGCTCGACATCGTGTTCGAGGACGCGGCGCTGCTGGTCGTCAACAAGCCGGCGGGACTCGTGGTGCATCCCGGCAGCGGCAACTGGCACGGAACGCTGCTCAACGCCCTGCTCAAGCACGCGCCCGGCCTTGCCGCCATTCCGCGCGCCGGCATCGTGCACCGTCTCGACAAGGACACCAGCGGCTTGCTGGTAGTGGCCAAGACGCTGGCGGCGCAGGCCGACCTGGTGCGCCAGCTCCAGTCGCGCTCGGTCGCCCGCGAGTATCTGGCGGTGGTGCATGGGCGCCTCGGGCGCGACGGGAAGATCGAAGCGCCGATCGGCCGCCATCCGGTCAAGCGCACCCGGATGGCGGTGGTCACGAGAGGCCGGCACGCCGTGACGCATTACCAGGTGATCGAACGCTACCCTCATGCCACGCTGCTGCGCTGCCGGCTCGAAACCGGACGCACCCATCAGATCCGGGTGCACCTGAGCACGCTGGGTCACCCGCTGGTCGGCGACCGCACCTACGGCAAGCGCAACCCCGCGCTGGTCTTCCCGCGGCAGGCGCTGCACGCGGAACGGCTGGCGCTGCTGCACCCGCAGTCGCGGCGTGCGCTGAGCTGGCACGCCGCCCTGCCCGCTGACATGCAGCAGCTGATCAGAGCACTGCGCCGAGTGGCGGTAAACGGTGAATAGGGAATAGGGATGAGTTCCTGGCATCCCGACTGGATCGTTCCCGACTGGCCGGCTCCGGCGAACATCAGGGCGATCATCACCACGCGCGCCGGCGGGGTAAGCCGCGGCCCGTTCGCCAGCCTTAACCTCGGGTTGCGCACCGGCGACGATCCGCAGGCGGTTGCCGCCAACCGCGCGCGGCTGCGCGCGGCCCTGCCGCAGGAGCCGAAATGGCTGCGCCAGGTACACGGCGGCGACGTGGTTGACGCGGACGCGCTCACGGGCACGCCGGAAGCGGACGCGAGCATCGCACGCCGCGCGGAAACCGTATGTGCCGTGATGATCGCCGACTGCGTGCCGGTGTTGCTCGCCGACCGTGACGGCACCGTGGTGGCCGTCGCGCACGCCGGCTGGCGCGGTCTTGCCGTCGGAGTCATCGAAAACACGGTGAGCGCGCTCGGCCGGGATCCGGGCGGGCTGCTCGCCTACCTCGGCCCGGGAATCGGCCCGCGCGCGTTCGAAGTGGGACTGGATGTGCGTGACGCGTTCCTCGCCCGCGATCCACAGGCGGCAGCCGCTTTCGCGCCGCAGGCACCCGGCAAGTGGCTTGCCGACCTGTTCCTGCTCGCGCGCCAACGCCTGCAGCGGGCCGGTGTTGACAGCATCCATGGCGGCGGGCTATGCACTTACTCCGACACCGCGCGCTTCTTCTCCTACCGGCGCGACCGGACGACCGGACGCATGGCGGCGCTGATCTGGCGCGAAGCGTGACCGAGAGCGGTTCCGACCGCCCAAATCACGTATAATTTCGCGTTTTGCTCGACACGGACGGGCCGCAAGCGGCCCGCCGGTCAGCGACAATGGGTTCCCTACCGATGACGACGCTAGCATGGATAGTGGCAGCGACGGTCGCGGGCGGCGTACTCTCGGTCGTCGCCGCGGCGGCCTTGGCTTTCAACGCGCGGGCGAGCCAAGTGCCGGTGCTGATCAGCTATGCGGTCGGCGCGCTGCTCGGCGCCGTGTTCCTAAATTTGCTGCCTGAAGCATTCGGCATGGCGGACAGCCTCGAACAGATGGCCGGCATCATCCTCGCCGGCATCCTGCTGTTCTTCGTGCTGGAGAAGCTGGTGCTGTGGCGCCATTGCCATGTGGAGCAGTGCGAAGCACATGATCCGCCGCAGATCACTCACGATCACGGACGCAGCGGCATGATGATCATGATCGGCGACACCTTCCACAATTTCGTGGACGGCGTACTGATTGCCGCGGCATTTCTCGCCAACCATGAGCTGGGAATCGTCACCGCGCTCGCCATCATCGCTCACGAGATCCCGCAGGAAGTGGGCGATTTCCTGATCCTGCTGCACTCGGGCTACAGCAAGGGCCGTGCACTGCTGCTCAACATGCTCTCGGGTGCGGCGATGGTGGCGGGCGGCGTGCTCGCCTACTTCGCGCTGCAGACCATGGAGCAGTGGATACCGCCGATGCTCGGACTCGCCGCCGCCAGCATGCTCTACGTGTCGGTCGCCGATCTCATCCCCGGCCTGCACCGCCGCCCTGAAATCCAGGCGACGGTGCAGCAGGTCGCGCTGATCGCACTCGGCGTAGCCACCATCTGGCTGGTCGGCGAACTGGCGCATACCTACGCCTAGTCGCGGACTGGCATACGGCAGGAACGGACTCCGGCCAGCCCGCAAGAACATGAACCGCGCCGCCGCCGACGCCACACGCGACGCACTCGACGCGTTGAACCGCAAGTTGATTGACGACGTCGTCAAGCCGCTGGGTATCGACAGCAGCGTCGGCGTCGCCGAGATCTTCCGTTCTCTCACCGCGAGTCTGGCCCAGGACACCGAACGCTGGCTCGAGGTCCAGAACCGCTACTACCAGAAACAGCTGGAGCTGTGGGCAAGCTTCGCGGCGCCCAATGCGCAGGCGCCAAGAATGGTTGAACCCGATCCCCAGGACCGCCGCTTCCGGGCGCCCGAATGGCGCAAGGAACCGTATTTCGAGTACCTGGCACAGTCGTACCTGCTCACCGCGCAGTGGCTGAGAGAGATCGTGGACAGCAGCAAGCTGGAGCCGCATACCAAGCGCAAAGTCGAGTTCTTCACGCGCCAGTTCATGGACGCGATGTCGCCCGCGAACTTCCCGTGGAGCAATCCCGAGGCGCTGAAGCTGGCGGCCGAAACCCAGGGCGAGAGTCTGGCGCACGGGCTGCAGAACCTCGCTGCCGATCTCGAAAAAGGCATGATCTCGATGACCGACGAGGCGGCATTCGAGGTCGGACGCAATCTCGCCATAACACCCGGTGCGGTGGTCTACGAGAACGACTTCATGCAGGTGATCCAGTACCGTCCCGCCACCGACACCGTGTTCGAGCGCCCGCTGCTGATGGTGCCGCCGTGCATCAACAAGTACTACATCCTCGACTTGCAACCGGAGAACTCCTTGGTGCGCTTCGCCCTCGAACAAGGTCACACCGTATTCATGGTGTCGTGGCGCAATATGCCGGTCGAGATGGGACACGCAACCTGGGATGACTATCTCGAGCGCGGCGTGATCAAGGCGATCGAGGTGGCTGCCGATGTCTGCGGGATGGACAAGATCAACGCGCTCGGCTTCTGCGTCGGCGGCACCCTGCTCGGCTCCGCACTCGCGGTCCTTCGCGCCAAGAAAGTTGACCGCGTAGAGAGCCTGACGCTGCTCGCTACCATGCTCGACTTCAGCGATACCGGAGAACTCAGCGTATTCGTGGATGAGACCTACGTGCGCAAACGCGAGCAGGATTTCGCCGCGGGCGGCGTGTTGCACGGGCGCGAGCTCGCGCTTACCTTCGCCAGCCTGCGCGCCAACGATCTCATCTGGCACTACGTGGTGAACAACTACCTCAAGGGCCGGACTCCGGAGCCGTTCGACCTGCTCTACTGGAACGGCGACAGCACCAACCTGCCAGGCGCGATGTACGCGTATTACGTGCGCAACATGTACCTGGAGAACAACCTGGGTCTGCCAGGTAAGCTCACCCTGTGCGGGGTGCCGGTGGACCTCAGTAAGATCAGCCTGCCCGCCTACGTCCTGGCGACGCGGGAGGACCACATCGTGCCCTGGAAGACGGCTTATGCCAGCACGAAACTGCTTAAGGGTAAAATCGAATTCGTGCTGGCTGCGAGCGGGCACGTCGCCGGTGTCATCAATCCGGCTTCTAAAAACCGCCGCAACCATTGGCTGAACGAGAAGCTGGAAGAGGATTCCGAGCGCTGGCTCGCCGCGGCAACCTCCCGTCCGGGGAGCTGGTGGCGCCACTGGGTGGACTGGCTTGCGCCGTTCGGCGGTGACCAGGTGCCGGCGCGGGCGGCGGGCGGCGGGGCCTACCGCGAAATCGAGCCGGCGCCTGGCCGTTACGTCAAGGAAAAGTGCAGCTGACCTGATTTACATCAAGAGGCGCGGCGGCGCGCGCCGCTATCGTATCCATCGCGTGTTCATTTCTAACGAGGAGAGGGGGTCATGGCACAACGAGTGGCAGTCGTTACCGGCGGAATGGGAGGAATCGGCGAAGCGATCTGCATGAGGCTTGCCAAGATGAGCCACAAAGTCATCACCACCTACTCGCCGGGCAATACCAAGGCCGATGCGTGGCTGAAGGAAATGAAGGGCAATGGCTTCGACTTTCAGGCGGTGCAGGTGGATGTCACCGACTTCGATTCCTGCCAGAAGGCAGTAACCAAGATCCAATCCGAGGCTGGACCGATCGACATTCTCGTAAACAATGCCGGGATCACGCGCGACGCAGCCTTCAAGAAGATGGGTAAACCCGATTGGGACGCGGTGCTGCGCACCAACCTCGACAGCGTATTCAACATGACCAAGCCGGTGTGCGACGGCATGGTGGACCGTGGCTGGGGCCGCATCATCAACATCTCGTCGATCAACGGACAGAAAGGCGCGTTCGGCCAGACCAATTATTCGGCCGCCAAGGCCGGCATGCACGGCTTCACCAAGGCGCTGGCACAGGAGGTAGCGCGCAAGGGTGTAACCGTCAATACCATCTCACCCGGCTATATCGGCACCAAGATGGTGCTGGCGGTCCCGAAGGAGGTCCTCGACACCAAGATCATTCCACAGATCCCGGTCGGCCGGCTCGGCAAGCCGGAGGAAGTCGCCGCGCTGGTCGCCTACCTGTGCTCGGAAGAAGCGGCGTTTGTCACCGGCGCGAACATCGCGATCAATGGCGGGCAGCACATGTACTGACGCGCTTCCCAACCGCGCCGCGCGCAGCCATGACGCGAAGCATCATGCTCGCGAGGCGCAGTTGATTTAACGATATTTTTCAATCCCTTAGATTGCAATCCCAGCGCTGCTCTGCAATAATGAACTCTTTCCTTGAACGGGGCGGGCCGCCATGACGCAACAGCCCAGGATCATCAAGAAGTATCCTAACCGCCGGCTTTATGACACCGAAACAAGCAGTTACATCACCCTCACGGACGTCAAAAAGCTGGTGCTGGACAATATCGACTTCAAGGTAGAAGACGCCAAGACCCACGAAGATTTGACGCGCAGCATCCTGCTGCAAATCATCCTGGAGGAAGAAAGCGCCGGCGCCCCGATGTTCTCGAGCGACATGCTGTCCCAGATCATCCGTTTCTACGGCAACGCGATGCAGGGGATGATGGGCAACTATCTCGAGAAGAACATCCACACCTTCATCGAGATCCAGAAGCGGCTGCAGGACCAGTCGCGGCAGATGTACGGCGAAAACCCGATGCTCAATGCCGATACCTGGAGCGAATTCATCAAGATGCAGGGTCCCGCGATCCAGGGCCTGATGGGCCGCTACCTCGAGCAGAGCGCCAACGCCTTCATGGAAATGCAGCAGCAGCTGCAGAACCAGACCCGCAATCTCTTCAGCAATTTCCCCTTCCCCAATTTCGCCGGCGGCACCCACCGTCAGGGCAACGATCCCAAGCCCGCGGAGCCGGCCAAGAACGAAGAACACAAGCCCGAAACCGGCGACGGCAAGAGCTGAAGCCCGGCGCATTCGCCACCGTGCGCGTCAAGCGCGCCGATGCCTACGACCTGTGGGCCGAGGTCGCGTAAATGCGGGCCTAGGGACTTGGGACTAGGGGCTAGTAACATCAGAAACATGAACATCGAGTCCCGAGCCCCGATCTCCGAAGTTCCATACCCATCTTCAAGTGAACCGTCTTCGAGATTGGGCGCAACGACTGAAAGGCGAGCTCGTCGCGCTGTGGTTCTGCGCGCGGCACCCGCGCACGCCGCTCGCGGCGAAGCTCCTCGCATTGGCGGTTGTCGCCTACGCTTTCAGCCCCATAGACCTGATTCCCGACTTTGTGCCGGTGCTGGGCTATCTCGACGACGTGATCCTGCTGCCGATCGGGATTTTTCTGACGTTAAAGCTCATCCCCGGGGATGTGCTCGAGGAATGCCGAGCGCAGGCAGCACGCTGGCTGGAAGAAAAGCGGCCACGTCCGAAAAACTATGTCGCGGCCGCGGTAATCGTCGCCCTGTGGTTCGCCGTGCTGTGGCTCATTTGGCTCTGGCTCGAGCCCTGGCTTGTGCGCTGGCTGAATTGAAGAAACGCACGGCTTCTGCGCCGTCGCGCGTGAGCGTCATCGGCGGCAGACTCTGCAGGATGCGTTTGCCGTAGCTGCGGGAAATCAGCCGCGGGTCGCAGATCATCAGCACGCCGCGGTCGGTCTCATCACGGATCAACCGCCCCGCCCCCTGCTTGAGCGTGATCACCGCCTCCGGCAGCTGGTACTCCATGAAAGCGCTGCGCCCCTCGCGATTGATTTTCTCGATGCGCGCGGCGAGCACCGGGTCGTCCGGCGGGGCAAACGGCAGCTTGTCTATCACCACCAGCGACAGCGCCTCACCCCGCACGTCCACCCCTTCCCAGAACGAGTGGCTGCCCACCAGCACCGCGTTGCCGAGGTCGCGGAAGCGCACCAGCATCTCGGAGCGTGAGCCCTCGCCCTGCACGAGCACCGGGTACTCGAGTCCGCGTAGCTCGAATGCGCGCTGCAGCAGCTCGTGGCCGTCGCGCATCGCGCGCAGGCTGGTAAAGAGCATGAACGCCCCGCCGTCCGCCGCCTCGATCAGCGGCAGCGCCGCCTCCACCACCGCCGCGGTATGTTCGGGCGTGTTGGGATCAGGCAGCCGCTCCGGAATGTAGAGCAGCGCCTGGCTGGCGAAATCGAAGGGGCTGTCCCAGCTCGCGCTGCGTGCGTTCGCGAGCCCAAGCTCGCCGCAATAGTGGCTGAAATCCCGGTTTACCGAGAGCGTCGCCGAAGTGAAGACCCACGCCCGCGCGTGTTCTTCGAGCTGCTTGCGGAAGATCTCCGCGATCGAGAGCGGTGTCGAGTTGAGGTGCAGCGAATGGCTGAACAGCTCGACCCACTTCACGCGGCTGCCGTCCTCGCCGCTGCGCCAGCGCTCGGTCTGTTCGGCGAGGGAGAGCACCCGCTGCCAGCAGCGCGTGAGCCCTTCGCTGCGCTCGGCCTGTCCCTGCAACTGCGCGGCGAGTTCATCGAGCCTGGCCAGCACCGTGCCGAGAGCGGACTCGAAGGCCTCGTGGCCATCGAGCAATCGCAGCGGCAGGCGGCCGCTGTCCTCCTTGAAAGCGAGCCGCAGGTCGCGCGCCGCCTTGTCGAGCGCCTGCGCCGCTTCCGGCAGCGGCGCATAGTCCTTCGCCGCGGCCGCCGTTTCGAGCCGCGTGTCACGCGCGAGCTCGATCAACTGCGAAGTCGAGACGCTCTCGCCGAAGAACAGACTCGCCGTTTCGGGGAGCTGGTGCGCCTCGTCGAAGATCACGGTATTGCATGCCGGCAGCAGCTCCGCCACGCCCTCGTCGCGCAGCATCAGATCGGCGAAGAACAGATGGT
The DNA here is from genome assembly GCA_023266245.1 of Betaproteobacteria bacterium. Classification (GTDB taxonomy): domain Bacteria; phylum Pseudomonadota; class Gammaproteobacteria; order Burkholderiales; family SG8-41; genus SG8-41. The sequence goes on from JAHFRO010000019.1 coordinate 16,754, forward strand.
GATTCACCACCACCACGTCGGCCGCGAGCGCCTGGCGGCGCGCCCCCATCACGAAGCAGTCGTCGTAGTGCGGACACTTCGAGCCCAGGCAGTTCTCGCGCGTGGAAGTGACATAGGACCAGATGCCGGCGTTTTCCGGCACCGTCGAGCAGTCGGCTTTGTCGCCGGTCGTGGTGCTCCGGGCGAAGCGTGCGATCTGGCTCAGGTACCGAACGTCATCGCGCGTCGGCAGCCGCCCGTCCTTGAGCGCGCGCTCGAGGTGGTAGTGGCAGACGTAGTTGGCGCGGCCCTTCAGCAGCGCGACCGTCACCGGCACCTTGAGCACATCGCGCACCGTGGGGATATCGCGATCGAAGAGCTGGTCCTGCAGCGTCTTCGTGCCGGTGGAGATGATCACCTTGCCGCCCGAGAGCAGCGCCGGAACGAGATAAGCGAATGTTTTGCCGGTCCCCGTCCCCGCCTCCGCCACCAGCACCGTGTTGCTCTCGATGGCCTCGGCAACTGCGCGGGCCATCTCGAGCTGGAACGGCCGTGCGCGATAGTCCTTGACCGCCCGCGTGAGCGGACCGTCGGCAGCAAAGGTGCGTTCAAGATTTGCGATCAAACCCGGGCCACGTGATCAAGCGGACTGGAAACGCCCCGTCCGCCCCTGTTCAAGGTGTGAGTGTAAAGCAAGTTGAAAGATCATACCCCGGGGCGCAAAATGCCAACTTCCAAGACGGCTTTTCGGTCGCTCACTTCAAGTCAGGCGTCTTCCTCTTCTTCAAAGGCTCACGGCGGCATGCGAGATCAATATTTGGTAAAGTAGCAGGCGGAAAATCCGCATAACCGTTCCATATCAACAGGAAACCAGAATGAATATTTTTGTGGGAAATTTGTCACGGGATGTTACCGAGGAGGATTTGCGGAAGGCTTTCGAGGCTTTCGGGCAGGTCGCATCCGCCACCGTTATCAAGGATAAGTTCAGTGGTGAATCAAGAGGGTTCGGGTTCGTAGAGATGCCCGCTAATGCGGAAGCTCAATCTGCGATCACCGGGCTGAATGGCAAAGAGCTGAAAGGCCGGGCTCTCAACGTCAACGAGGCCCGTCCTCGCTCTGACGAACGGGGTGGCGGAAGAAAACCCGGTGGTGGCAGGCGGCGTTCCTGGTAGGCTGCCTATGCGTCTGAGACTCACAGGAGACAATACATGAAGGCCTATCTTGGTATCTCCGGAACAATCTTCGGGCTCATCGCTCTTCTGCACGTCCTCAGGCTTGTGCTCGACTGGCCCGCCCAGATCGGGACCTGGGCTGTGCCCTTCTGGGTCTCATGGCTGGCCATTCTTCTGTCGGGCGGCCTTTGCATCTGGGCGTTCCGGCTGATCCAGGCCTCGCGGCCGGCATCCTGAGACCGAACGTCTCTCAACTGCTTGTTTAAGGCGGGGATGCGCCGCAAGCGGCGCGCCGGGCACTCTTACCCGGTGACGGACCGTCGCGTGTTCAGCGCGCTTCTTCGACTTTGATCAACACGCGGCGAGTGTCGCTCGAGCTGGTCGAGCTGCGGCCGATCAGCACCGACTGCCGCCCGCCGCTGTCCTGCGCGAGCCCGCCGATTTCCATCCATTCGCCGAGCCGGCCGGAGACGGTCGTGACCAGGCGCTGGACGTTCACGCCGCCGGGAACCTGGCTCGAGAGCGACTCGCGCTGGGGACTGATGTCGAGAGCGACGAGATCGCCGGACACGCGCGGCAGCACGTAGAAGCCGGTCGTGACATCGCGGTATTCGACCGTGTCCACGACCTGCTCCACCACCTGGCCTCCCACCACGCTGCGCACCACGCGCCGCTGCGGGACCGGCACGGACTGTCCCACGCGCACGAAAGCCTCGCGGCCTTCCATCGCTTGCACGCTCTGGGTGTTGCGGTCGCTTTCCGTCGCGCGCGAATCCAGAACCCGCGCCCGCAGTCGGTCGTCGCCCTCGCGCAGCACCACGTTGCCGCCGCTCCGGTCGTCGCTATCCGGCACGATCACCCGCGCCCGGTCGTTGCCGATCCTGCCCGAGACCTCCGCGGCATGCTCGCTGCGGCTGGCATCGGCATCCTGCCTGACGGTGATGAGCAGACGGCGCGGCGCAGTGTCCACGCTGGCGAGGATGCGCTTGATCTCTTCCAGGTTGGCGGGCGTGGTGCGCACGACGAGCTGGCCTTGAAAGCCGCTCACGCTCCCCTCGCGCGCAAGCATGGGCTGGATGATGGGGATCACCTGCTCCGCCGTGCGATAGCGCAGCGGGATCACCTCCAGCACCGTGGTCTGGGCCAGGGCGCCCCCCGCAAAACAGAATAGCAGTCCGGCCGTGCCCAGCATTGCGCGCGTCCGTATTGCTGAAGCAAACCGTCCGATCAAAGGTGCCATGCTCTTATTAACGTCGCTTACCACGGCCAGTTTACGCCAACCAAGGCCGGGCGAGCGTCGTATCAGTTTCTGAGAGCGGCTTTTTTCGCGATTCGTTCGCGGATCAGCGGCAGAGCGGCCAGTGTCGCCCGTTCCCCCTCCTGTATCGCGAGTTGCCGCTGTTCAAAGCCGACTGCCGTCAGCCGCGAGGTGTCCGGCCGGATCACCACATCCGCTTCTGGCAATTCGTTGGCGGCGATTGCTTGCCCCATGATGGTGAAGGTCTGGATCAGCACATCAAGGGTGTCTCCTGTCTTGCCATATTTCGGCCGTGCCGAGACATCCACTGCGATCACGACATCGGCACCAAGGCTTCTCGCGACGCGCACCGGTACCGGCCCGGTGAGGCCGCCGTCCACATAGTCCTTGCCGTTGATACTCACCGGCTGGAATAGGCCGGGAACGCTGCTCGATGCGCGGACCGCCATGCCGGTATTGCCGCGGCGGAACACCACCTGCTCGCCGCTTTGGAGCTCGGTGACAACGACTGCCAACACTCGATTGAGCTTTTCAAGCGGCCGGTGCTGGACCGCGCGGTTCACGAAATTCTCCAGCGCCTCGCCCTTGAAAATCCCCCGATCGGGAAGCGACCAGTCGCCGAGGATTGTCTCGTCCAGCTGCAGCGCCACTCGCTGCAGGTCGGCCGTGCCGTAACCGCCTGCGTAGAGCGCACCCACGAAGCTGCCGGCGCTCACCCCGACGATGAAGTCGGGCACGATGCCGTTCGCCTCCAGCATCTTGATGACGCCGACGTGGGCGAAGCCGCGTGCCGCCCCTCCGCCCAGCACCAGAGCGACCCGCGACGGGACGGCTTTGGCTTCGGGCTTGGGGGACAGTAGTTGCGTTGGCTGTTGCGGGGTTTCGCGCGGCGCCGTTGCGCAGCCAAAGACGGCCAGCAGCAATGGAACGATGAAAAAATTTCGTACAGCAGACATGCGGCGGCTTTCTTATTGAACGTAAGAAACCGACAACAAGCTCTGCGCGGAGTTCTGCGTCCATCACAATTCCTTATCGGTGGCGCGTGAGATCGCGATTCAGCCAAGTCAACAAACAAGAATCATTCTTGTTTGTCTTGCTTATGAGAATCATTCTTGTTAAGATGTGGCAAAGTGGTTGACTAATCCGACCGCGTGTTTTAAGGAAACATTATTATGATCAGAGCGTTACGTAAATATATTGGCCTCACGGCGGCGCTACTATTGACCTTGGGGCTCAGCCTGTTAGTCCACTCCCAGGACAAGATTCTCAACCTCTACACCTCCCGCCACTACCAGACCGATGAAGCGCTTTACTCCAATTTCACCAAGCTCACCGGGATCAAGATCAACCGCATCGAGGGTGAAGAGGACGCACTCCTTGAGCGCCTGAAGAACGAGGGCCCCAACAGCCCAGCCGACGTACTGATCACGGTTGATGTCGCCAGGTTATGGCGGGCGCAACAGATGAATCTATTACAGCCGGTCAAGTCCGCGCTGCTCGAAACTCGCATCCCGTCCAATCTGCGCGAGCCCGGTGGTCACTGGTACGGCTTTTCCAAGCGCGCGCGAGTGATCGCCTATAACAAGCAGCTCGTCAACCCGGCCGAGGTGCAGAACTACGAGGACCTCGCCCAGCCGAAGATGCAAGGCAAGGTCTGTACGCGTTCACTCAGCCACGTCTACAACCTCTCCCTGATGTCGGCGCTCATCGACAACCTCGGTGAGGAAAAGGCCCAGCAATGGGCGCGGGGCATCAAGACCAACCTTGCGCGCGATCCGAAGGGTGGCGACACCGACCAGATCCGGTCAGTTGCCGCAGGCGAATGCCACGTCGCGATCATCAACACCTACTACTATGTGCGGCTGTTGAACTCGAAGAAACCGGATGACCGGGCCGTGGCGCAAAAGGTGGGCGCGATCTTCCCCAATCAGAAGAGCTTCGGAACCCACATCAACATTTCCGGCGGCGGCGTGCTGCGCCATGCGCCGAACCGTGAAAACGCGATCAGGTTCCTGGAATACCTCGCGAGTGACGAAGCCCAGTCCTATTTCGCAAACGGCAACAACGAGTGGCCTGCGGTACCGAGGATCAAGCTCAACAATCCAGCCCTCGCCTCGCTCGGCGCGTTTAGAGAGGATAAACTGAATGTCGGCATGCTGGGCCACAACCAGCCGCTCGCCCAGAGGGTATTCAACATGGCGGGGCTGAAGTAACCGTTGCCGAAACCCCGGGAAAAACCCATGCCCTGCCGCAAGGTTTTTTCCGTCAGCGCGGGGCGACTTCAGCCGCCGCGCCGTAAGGGGCGAGTTCCGCGGGCGGCACGCGGTGCGCCTTCGCGATATTGCGCGAGATCGCGATCAATGGCACCAGCCCGGCGGCAACGATCGCAAGCGACGCTGTAGAAGCCTCCGCCAGGCGCTCGTCTTGCGCCAGGGTATAGACTTGGGTCGCCAGCGTATCGAAGTTGAACGGCCTCATCACCAGGGTCGCGGGCAATTCTTTCATCACATCCACGAATACGAGCAGCCCAGCGGTAAACAACCCGCGCGCGACGATCGGCACGTGTATGCGCAGCAGCGACTCGGCTGGCCCGCAGCCGAGGCTGCGCGCCGCATCGTCCATGCTCGGCCGCACCTTGATGAGCGAGGCCTCCACGGTTTGCAGCCCCACGGAGAAAAATCGCACGACGTAGGCGAACACCAGCGCGACAAGGCTGCCCGTGAGCAGCAATCCCGTCGAGATTCCCCAGCTCGACCTCAGCCACGCGTCGAGTGCGTTGTCGAACTGCGCCAGCGGAATCAGGACACCGACCGCAATCACCAGGCCGGGCACGGCGTATCCGAGGCTTACCAGACGGTTCAGGCCAAGGCTGAACACGCCCGGATAGAGACGCGCGTTATAGGCCATCAGCACAGCAAGAGCCACCAGCAGCGCGGAAGTGATGGCGGCGAGCGTCACGCTGTTGAGCACCAGCTGCACGAAACGCAGTCCGAACTGGGCATCGCCTTCGTTGATCGCCATGTCAAGCAGCAGGCCCCCGGGCAGCAGGAAGCCGAGCACGAGCGGGATCGCGCACGTCACAGTGGCCGCCGCAGCCCACGCGCGAGCGAGCCGCTGGCGCGAAGGCGGGCGCGTCCGCTGCGAGGTTTCATGGTAACGCTTGCGGCCACGACTCAGACGCTCGAGGAACAGCACCAACAGCACAAAGCCCAGCAGCGCAGCCGAAAGTTGCGCCGAGACGACCCTGTCCCCCATCGAAAACCACGCCTGATAGATGCCGGTGGTGAACGTCGGCACGCCGAAGTAGGCCACGGCGCCGAAATCGGCGATGGTTTCCATCAGGGCGAGCGCGGCGCCGGCTGCCACAGCCGGGCGCGCGAGCGGCAGCGCCACACGAAAGAAGCTGCCCATGCTCCCCAGTCCAAGGATGCGACCGGCCTCGAGCAGGCTCACCGAGCGCTCGAGAAATGCGGCGCGCGCGAGCAGGTAAACATAGGGATACAAGACGAGGATGAACATGGCGATAGCCCCACCCAGCGAGCGAACGTCGGGAAACCAGTAGTCCTCCTTGGACCACCCCGTCACGTCGCGCAGCGACGTCTGCACCGGGCCGACGAACTGCAGGAAGTCGGTGTAGACGAAGGCGATCACGTATGCCGGCATCGCGAGCGGCAGGATCAAGGACCATTCGAACACGCGCCTGCCGGGAAACTCGTGCATGGTGGTGAGCCATGCGGTGGTCACGCCCACCGTGACCACGCCGATGCCGACGCCGATCAGGAGCCAGAAGGTATTTGCCGCGTATTCGGGCAGGACCGTTTGTGCCAGATGTCCCCACACGCCGGGGGTGCCCTCGGCGAACAAATTGACGAGCACACTCGCCACCGGCAGTGCGCACAACGTGCCGATCAACGTAGCGAGGGCGGTGAGCCGACCCAGTCGCATATACCCCGGACAGAAAGCGTGGCAAAAGTTGGGAATGAGATTTATTATTATACGTATGTCTCTGAATTTACGTGAATCCGGTAAAAGCGCTGAGAGTGACGGCTGCCTGATTGCTGACCCGCTCACTCTGCCGCTGCTTGCGATCAGCGGATTGCGCCACGCCTACGGGTCCAACGTAGTGATCAAGGGCCTGTCATTCAGCCTGAACAAGGGAACGATCGGCTGCTTGCTGGGCGCGAGCGGTTGCGGCAAGACCACCGTGCTTCGGTGCATCGCGGGTTTCGAGCCGGTACAGGCGGGCGAGATCTGGCTCAACGGCCATCTGGTCAGCCGGCGCGGTGTGCTGGTGTCGACCGAAGCGCGCCACGTCGGCATGGTGTTCCAGGATTACGCGCTCTTCCCACACCTCACGGTCGCGGAGAACGTCGCCTTCGGGTTGCGTGACGGGGACCGCGCCGCACGCGCGCATCGGGTGAATGAAGTGCTCGAGATCGTCAGGCTCACTGAGTTGCGGGACCACTACCCCGACGAGCTTTCCGGGGGCCAGCAGCAGCGCGTCGCACTCGCGCGCGCCCTGGCGCCGCGGCCCGACCTGTTGCTGCTCGACGAGCCGTTTTCCAACCTCGACGTCGAACTGCGCGCGCGACTCAGTGTCGAGGTCCGGGAAATCCTCAAGGAGCAGAACACCACCGCCATCCTCGTTACCCACGATCAGCACGAGGCATTCAACCTCGCTGATGAAATCGGGCTCATGCGCGACGGGGTGATTGAGCAGTGGGACACGCCGTATCGGCTCTACCACGAACCGGCAAGCCGCTTCGTCGCCGATTTCATCGGCCAGGGCATGTTCCTGCCCGGAACGGTGCTGGGCGACAACCGCGTCAGGCTCGAGCTGGGAGTGTTCCACGGCAGCATCCCGCGCGATTGGCCGCAGGGCACCGTGGTGGACGTGCTGCTGCGGCCGGACGACATCCTGCACGATGATGCCAGTCCGCTGCAGGCGCAGGTGCTGCACAAGGCGTTCCGCGGTGCCGAGTTCCTCTACACCCTGCAGCTGTCCGGCGGCGGACGCGTGATGTCGCTGGTGCCGAGCCACCACAACCATGCGATCGGCGAGAAGATCGGCATCCGACTCGAGATCGACCACCTCGTCGCGTTCCGCCGCGAGTGACCGCGGATGCGCTCAAACCCGAAAAGCATTAGCCACAGAGAACACAGAGTTCACAGGGGGATACCAGGATGACACGATCGGGTTTGGGTCTTGTTGACTCTCCGTGTTCTCTGTGCTCTCTGTGGCTTGTGGTTTTTTTATCGGCGTTAATCGGCGTTCATCGGCGGCTAATTTTCAGTTCTAGCGCCCGGGCTTCATCTGCGCGCGCAGCTCCCGCGCAAGCTCGTAGACCGCGAGCGCGTAGTTGACGCTGCGGTTGTAACACGTGATCACGTAGAAGTTGTTGAGCCCCAGCCAGTACTGGGGGCCCTGGTTCGATTCAACCATGAACAATGCCGCCTCTGCGTCCTCCGCGACCGGCGCCAGCGGCGTAATCCCCTGCTGCTGCAGCTCTGCCACTTTGAGTTGCGGCTTGAGTCCGGCAGCGATCACGGCCTCGACGTCGGTTTCCCCTATCTCGGCAGGCACAACGATCGGCTCGCCCGCGCGCCAGCCGAATGACTTGTAGTAGTTGGCAATGCTGCCGACCGCGTCGGCCGCAGTACTCCACAGATCACGCTTGCCGTCGCCGTTGAAATCCACTGCGAACCGCCGGTAGCTGCTTGGCAGGAATTGCGGAATGCCCATCGCGCCGGCGTACGAACCCCTCCGGCCCAGCGCATTGAAGCCCGCCTCTCTCGCCAGCAGCAGGTACTCCTCGAGCTCGCCGCGAAACAACTCGGCGCGCGGCGGGTAATGAAAAGCCAGCGTCGCCAGCGCCTCGAGCACCCCGAACGAGCCGGTGTTACGGCCATACAGGGTTTCGATGCCGATGGTGGCGACGATGATCTCCTCGGGCACGCCGAACTCTGTCCTGGCACGGGCAAGCGCCGGCGCATTCTGTTCCCAGAACCGGACGCCTCCCGCGATACGTGCGGTGTCCACGTAGCGGCTGCGGAACTCGTACCAGGGGCGCGCCGTGATCGGCGCCGAGATCGCGCGGATGACCGCGGGTCGCGCCCGGATTTGCGAAAACATCCGCCGCAGCCGCTCGCGCTCGAACTGGTGCCTTTGCACCATGTCTTCTATGAAAGCCTCGATATCCGGGGACAGCTTCTGCGCGATCGCGGGAGCGGCCACGCCCCACAGCAACAGCCCCGCAATCAACAACGTAAGCAGTGGCTGGAACCGGAACATCAGGGTCTACCGGGATCGGATCCGAAGCTCGATCGGAGGCGGGAGAGCAGACTGGCGGAGAGGGTGGGATTCGAACCCACGATACGCTTGCGCGTATACCGGTTTTCGAGACCGGCCCGTTCAACCGCTCCGGCACCTCTCCCAAGAAGCGAAGGCGCGATTCTACCAACGCATACCGGGCTCGCCTAGCGCGCCTTGATGGTGGTCGTGCCGCCCATGTAGGGCCGCAGCACCTGCGGCACCGTGACGCTGCCGTCCGCGTTCTGGTAATTCTCCAACACGGCAATCAGCGTGCGCCCTACTGCCAACCCCGAGCCGTTCAGGGTGTGGACAAGTTCCGACTTGCCTTTCTCATTGCGGAAGCGCGCCTGTATGCGGCGTGCCTGGAATGCCTCGAAGTTGCTGCACGAGGAAATTTCCCGGTAGGCCTTCTGACCCGGCAGCCACACCTCGATGTCGTAGGTCTTGGCCGCCGCGAAACCCATGTCGCCCGTGCACAGCACCACCACGCGGTACGGCAGTTCGAGTTTCTTGAGAATCGCTTCGGCGTGTGCCGTCAGCTCCTCCAGCACGTCATAGGACTTCTGAGGGTGCACGATCTGCACCAGCTCGACCTTGTCGAACTGGTGCTGTCGGATCATGCCGCGCGTGTCCTTGCCGTAAGAACCCGCCTCGGAGCGGAAGCACGGCGTATGGCAGACGAATTTGAGCGGTAGTTTGTCGCCGGCGATGATCTCGTCGCGCACGATGTTGGTAACTGGAACCTCGGCCGTCGGGATCAAGAACATTCTTTTCGGATACTGCATCTCAGTGGCAACCAGCCCCGCCGACGGTCGTTTGACTTCGAACAAATCTTGCTCAAACTTGGGTAGTTGTCCTGTTCCCTGCATGCTTTCCGCGTTGACGATATAGGGGGCGTACACTTCCGTATATCCATGCTCTTGGGTGTGGACATCGAGCATGAACTGGGTGAGCGCGCGATGCAGCCGCGCCACCTCGCCCCGCATCAGGACGAAGCGGGCGCCGCTGATCTTGGAGGCCGCATCGAAATCGAGCCCAAGCGCCGCGCCGACGTCCACATGGTCCTTCACCGGAAATTCGAACGCGCGCGGCGTGCCGACCCTGCGAGCCTCGGCATTCTCGTCGGGCGACCTGCCGGCCGGCACGCTGGCGTGGGGAATATTCGGGACGTCGAGCAAAAAGTCGTTCAGCTTGCCCTGGATGTCCGCGAGCCGCTGCTCCAATCCTTTCAGCCGGTCGGCCTGGGCATTGACCTCGGCCACCAGCTGAGACGCGTCTTCGCCTATGGCTTTCGACTGGCCGACCTGCTTGGAAAGCTGGTTGCGCTTGGCCTGCAGCTCCTGCGTCTCGGTCTGGACCGCCTTGCGCTGCGCCTCGAGCGCCTCGAATGCCGCGATGTCGAGAGTCACACCGCGGTCGGCGAGTCGCTTGGCTATGCCGGCGAGATCACCGCGCAGTAACTGGATATCGAGCATGTCGTTTTCGTATTGGAAGAAGCGCGTTCTTCCGGCGCAACATTATCTCGGAGTTTTCCTCTGCTCGCCACTCTTGACAGTCCGAATGCCGGACTCTTACAGTCCGCTGCGGAATGTCAGCCTGTGCGACTCAACCCGATGCCCGTCGTCAAAGCCCTCCCGTCTGAAGCGTCGACCATCCCCGGACCCGACCCGCGCACACGCACGCCCAGGGTGAAGTTCCCGCCCGGCGCATGCGACTGCCATGCCCATGTCTTCGGACCGCAGAGCCGGTTTCCGTACCTCCCGAACGCGGCCTACATCCCGCCCGATGCCCTGCCGAGCGACTATGTGCGGATGCTCAGGACCATCGGCTGCGAGCGCGCAGTGCTGGTTCAGCCGAGCATCTACGGCACGGACAACTCGGCGATGCTCGATGCAATGCGTTCAGGGATCTTTCCCTTCCGCGGCGTCGTGGTAATCGACACCGGCATCAGCGACCGGGAGCTGGAAGACATGCATAGCACCGGAGTGCGCGGGGTTCGCATCAACATCGCCTCCACGACGCCCGGCCTCACGCTCGACGCAGCCTGGCGGCTGGCTCCACGGCTGAAGGCGCTGGGATGGCACCTTCAGTTTTTTCTCGACATCAGGATGATGCCCGATGTCGAAGAGCGCCTGGGAAAATTGCCTATTGACATCGTCATCGACCACTTCGGTCGCGTACGCGCGGCAGACGGCCTGGACGCGCCGCCGTTTCAGGCATTGCTGAAACTGCTGCGCAGGGGGAACTGCTGGGCCAAGATCATGGGGCCGTACTTTCTTTCCGACCGCAAGCCCGATTTCCCGGATGTCACTCCGTTCGCCCGGGCGGTGGTCGCAGCAGCGCCTGACCGCGTGGTGTGGGGAACCGATTGGCCGCATCCGAGCGGGCGCGATCTGATGCCGAACGACGGAACGCTTGCCGACCTGCTCGTCGACTGGATTCCTGACGAGGCGGTGAGGAAAAAGGTCCTGGTCGACAATGCGGCGCGTCTATACGGCTTCTAGTCCTTCTTCTTGTGTCCCTTGGCCTGCGCGTCAAGCTGGCGCAACCGTTGCAGGTGCTCGCGTATCCTGGCTTCCAGGCCGCGCTCTGTCGGCTCATAAAACTCGTGACGCGGCAATTCCGCGGGGAAATAGTCCTCGCCAGCAGCATAAGCATCGGGCTCGTCATGCGCGTAGCGATAGTCGCGCCCGTAGCCCAGCTCTTTCATCAACCTCGTTGGGGCGTTGCGCAGGTGTTCGGGAACCGGCCGCGATTTGTCGTTTCGCACCAGTTCCTGCACAGCGCCAAATGCGGCGTAGGCTGCATTGCTTTTAGGGGCTACCGCGAGATAGAGTGCCGCCTCCGCCAGCGCCAGCTCGCCTTCGGGCGAGCCGAGCCGTTCATAGGTCTCGCACGCATCAAGCGCAATGCGCAGTGCGCGCGGGTCGGCGAGCCCGATGTCCTCCACCGCCATGCGCACCAGCCGCCTGCCGACATACAGTGGATCAGCGCCTCCGTCCAGCATGCGGGTAAGCCAGTAGAGCGCCGCGTCGGGCGATGATCCGCGCACGGACTTGTGCAGCGCCGAGATCTGGTCGTAGAACTGATCGCCGCCCTTGTCGAAGCGCCGCAGCCGCTGGGCCAGTGCGTTACTGACGAAGGTCTCGTCAACTTCGGTGCGCCTGGCTTCCGCCGCCGCGATGCCGATTTGCTCGAGCATGTTGTAGAGCCGCCGCGCATCGCCGTCGGCGGAACCCAGCAGCAGCTCCCGCGCGCCGGGAGCAAACGCGAGGCCGTCCAGCGCCGACCCGCGCGCGCGATCGAACAGCCGCCCGAGCTCTTCTTCGGTGAGTGGCTGCAGGACGTAGACCGCGGCCCGCGACAGCAGAGCGCTGATCACCTCGAACGAAGGGTTCTCGGTGGTCGCGCCGATGAAAGTCAGCAGCCCCCGCTCCACGTAGGGCAGGAACGCATCCTGCTGCGCCTTGTTGAAGCGGTGCGCTTCGTCTACGAACATTATGGTGTGATGCCCCGACTGCTGCAGGTTGAGTTCGGCCCGGGCCACCGCGTCGCGGATGTCCTTCACCCCCGCGAAGACCGCCGAAATCGCGATGAATTCGGCATCAAAGGCCCGCGCCATCAAGCGCGCGAGGGTGGTTTTCCCGACGCCCGGCGGCCCCCACAGGATCATGGAATGGGGCTTGCCCGCCTCAAACGCAAGCCGCAGCGGCTTGCCCGGACCGAGCAGATGGGCCTGCCCTACGAACTCGGCGAGCGAGCGTGGGCGCAGCCGATCGGCAAGGGGCGCGCGCGGCTCGCGTTTTTCGAACAAGGAACCTATCTCAGGGTTCTTCACGTGTGCGACGGCGGCGAGTTGGGATGCAGTTCTAGAAGGGCGCGACGACGCATAGACTCTATGCTAGGAGCGATCCGACAACGAAATGCGTCCAAATCGCCCCCCGTCCCTCCGGGTTGTGGCCAGAACGCGCGCTTGCGTTGTCGCGTGGCTTGCCA
>JAHFRO010000019.1:29571-50172 GCA_023266245.1 Betaproteobacteria bacterium
GGGCGCGACGACGCATAGACTCTATGCTAGGAGCGATCCGACAACGAAATGCGTCCAAATCGCCCCCCGTCCCTCCGGGTTGTGGCCAGAACGCGCGCTTGCGTTGTCGCGTGGCTTGCCAGTGCGCTCCGGCCTCGGTCTCGCGCAGCGTGGTGCGGGACGGAGCGCGAAAGGCTGCGGGTAATGGCGTCTGACGGAGCGCCCCGCGGCTGCTCCCGCAAACGGGCCTGTGGCTAACGAGTCGCAGCCGCCCGCGTATTGGCTGCGCCTCGCTCCTAGCATTCATCACGTTCTGGACACAACGCATCACGCGGAGAACCCTGAGATAGGTTCCCTATTCACTGATGACATCCGCCCCTTTCGGCGGAGTAAAGCGGAACGCCTCGGGCGACACCTTGGTATTGCGCTCGAGGGTCGAGAATTTGATCACCGTGATCTGCCCGAACTGGTCGCGCAGCTCCATCGCTTCGAGACCCGACTTGCTGAAGCCGAGCCTGATCTTCTCGAACGCCGTGTCCTGGGTCTTCGGCACCGCTTCCAGCCAGTCGAGCCCTTCCTGATTGCCGAGGCTGATCAGCGTGTAGCTCTTTTCAATTTCGTTGCTGCCCGCGAGCAGGGCTGCCGGGCTCGCACCCAGGGCGCGGTCGAGCCGTCGCACCGTGACTTGATTGAGATCCTTGTCGTAAATCCACAGCTTCGATCCGTCGCCGACGATCACCTGTTCATACGGCTTGTCGTACTCCCAGCGGAACTTCCCGGGACGCGAGAACTGCATGGTGCCGGTCGCCTGCTGCAGCATCTTGAGATTCTTGTCGAGGACCATCTGCGCGAAGCGCGCTCGCGCCGTGGTGGTCTGCTGCAGGAATGCCTTGAGCTCGTCTAGGGTCGAGGCGCTGACTGCGCCCGGCGCCAACAGCATCAGCAGTATCAGTCGTTTCATCAGAATTTCTTGATGCGATCGACGTCGGCAATCCGCCCGCCACGCAGCGTCACCACCGTGGTAAAGGGGTTGGCCACGGTGGGAAAGTAATAAAAAGTTCTGACGATGTCGTGCCGCAAGTTCTCGACGCTTTCGTGGTCCGGCCTGCCGGCGCGCAACAGCAGCTCGCCTTCGGTCATCCCGCGCTGGAGCCGGATAAAAGTGTCGAAGTCCATGCCGCGCACGGGCGCAGCGGCTGGCGACGGCGCAGGCACCGGAACGGACTGGACCTGCTGCTCTTCCGCTCGGCGGCGCTTCTCGGTTTCGAGCTTCTGATTGAAATACCCCCCGGTTTCCACCACCCCGCTTGGCTGGGTGTCCACGGGCTTGGCCGGTCGATCGGCAGGCGGTTTCTCGCCGTAGTTGATGACTCCATTTTCGTCCACCCACTTATAGGTTTCAGCCGCGGCGGAAACGCCGGCTGCAAGGGCAATCAGCAGGCCGATCAACGATCTCATAGGCTGTCTTCCGACGAGGGGATGATACGTTGCCACGTGAGACAACGGTAGCCGCCGGAAATTCTAACGTTCCTCGGAAGCCGAAGCGGGCACCAGCACGTCGCGGTTGCCGTTCGACTGCATCGCCGACACCAGCCCCGCCCGCTCCATCTGTTCGATCAGCCGGGCGGCCCGGTTGTAGCCGATACGAAGATGCCGTTGCACCAGTGAGATCGAGGCGCGCCGGGTCTTGAGCACGATCGCCACCGCCTGATCATAAAGCGGGTCAGATTCGGCGTCCGGCCCTTCAAGCGCCCTCTCGCCTTCGGCCTCGGGTTCGGGTCCCTCCAGCACGCTGTCCACATATTGCGGCCGCGCCAGTTTCTTGAGGTATTCCACCACCTTGTGCACCTCGTGGTCGGCGACGAAGGCGCCGTGCACACGCTGCGGAAAACCGCCGCCGGGCGGCAGAAACAGCATGTCACCCTGGCCGAGCAGCGCCTCCGCCCCCATCTGGTCGAGTATGGTGCGGGAATCCACGCGGGCTGAAACTTGAAACGCAATGCGTGACGGGATGTTGGCCTTGATCAGCCCTGTTATCACGTCCACCGACGGACGTTGTGTAGCGAGCACCAGGTGGATTCCCGCTGCCCGCGCCTTTTGCGCCAGCCGCGCAATCAGTTCCTCCAGCCTCTTGCCGACCACCATCATCAGGTCGGCAAGCTCGTCGATGACCACGACTATCAGCGCCATCTCGTGTAACGGTTCCGGGTTCCCGGGGATCGAGGCGAGCGGGTTCGGGATCGGAGTTTTCGCTTTCGCCGCCTCGCGCACCTTCTGGTTGAAGCCCGCCATGTTGCGCACGCTGAGCGCGTTCATCAGCTTGTAGCGCCGGTCCATTTCGGCCGCGCACCAACTAAGTGCATTCGCCGCCTGGCGCATGTCGGTTACCACCGGAGCCAGCAGGTGCGGAATGCCCTCGTAGATAGAAAGCTCGAGCATCTTCGGGTCAATCAGAATCAGTCGGACCTGCGATGGCGGAGACTTGTAAACCAGGCTGAGCAGCATGGCGTTGATCGTCACCGACTTGCCGGAGCCGGTGGTGCCCGCAATCAGCAGGTGCGGCATGCGCTGAAGGTCGGCAACTACCGGATTGCCTGCGATGTCCTTGCCAAGAGCCAAGGTGAGCGGCGAGGAGAGGTCGGCGTACACCTGAGAACTCAGAATCTCCGTCAGCCGCACGATCTGGCGTGTGGGATTGGGGACCTCGAGACCCATCAGGCTCTTTCCCGGTATCGTCTCCACCACGCGGATGCTCACCACCGACAGCGCCCGCGCAAGGTCCCTTACCAGATTGATGATCTGGCTACCCTTGACGCCCACCGCCGGCTCGATTTCGTAACGCGTTATGACCGGCCCCGGATACGCGGCAACAACCTTTACTTCCACCCCGAAGTCGAGCAGCTTCTTCTCGATCAGGCGCGAGGTGAATTCGAGCGTTTCCGTGCTCAACACCTCGAGATTCTTTTCCGAATCGTCGAGCAGCTTGAGCGGCGGCAGCAACGAGTCGGGGAGATTTTCGAACAACGGCACCTGTTTTTCGCGTTCGACGCGCGCCGACTTGGGGATCTCGGCTGCAGGCGGTTCGATGCGGATCGGCTCGTGGATTTCCTGCCGTTTCTTGCCTTCCTCGACGACTTCCTCGCGCTGGATTACCGCCTGCTCGCCAGCGCGCCGGTCTTCCCGTTCCTGCAGCTTCCGCATCAGGAATAAATAGGCAACCTCGGCCCATCCACCCAAGCGCTCGATCACCGTTAACCACGACACGCCGGCAAACAAGCTCAGGCCGGCCGCAAACAACATCAGCAGGATGAGAGTGCCGCCGGTGAAGCCGAGCGCCTGCGCCAGGCTGTCTCCGATCACCGCGCCCAGTATGCCGCCGGGCGCATGCGGCAAGGCCGCTTTCAGGCCGTGCAGGCGGAGCGCCTCGAGGCCGCAGCTTGCGACGATCACGATAGCGAAACCGACCGCGCCGACAGTGTATGACCTGCGGTCGGTCCGCGGCGCATTTTCGATGCGGCGGAACCCCCGCCAAACCAGGGCCGCGCAGAACACCACCCACCAGTAAGCCGACAGCCCGAACCCGTACAGCATCACATCAGCGACCCACGCCCCCACCCTGCCGCCTGCGTTGTGTACGGTGAGAACGCTGACGCTGTGGGACCAGCCTGGATCCGCCTTGTGGTAGGTGTAGAGGACCAGCGCGAGATAAAGCGCGAAACCGAGGAGAGCAAACCACCAAAACTCGCGCAACAGCGCGGCAATTTGGGGAGGCAGCGGGTTTTTTGCTGCCCGTGTGCTCGAGGTTTTCTCGCCCAATTGCATTAACTTGCTCACTTAACTTTTTGATTATACATCGAAAGCGTTTGACGGGAAGGCGTCGCCAAATTGCCCAAGAGAACAAGGCGGTTGGCGCTACGGCACGGCGACTAAGTCGCTGCGAAGAATAGTGCAGTATGCCTGCGGATTAAATCCCGGCCGCAGAAAAAACAAACCCCGCGCTCGGCGGGGTTTGTCGTTGAAGCGGTTGCGGTTCTGATTACCGCACGACGCACTCCTGGCCCGGTCCACCACGACCGCCCCCGGCCACGCCGAGCACGAACGGTAAATCCCCCAAGTCAACCGGAAGCTTGATTCGCTCTGGCTGTTTTCTGCGATCCGTAGATAGGCAGGTTTCGCCTTCGCCGGCTATGCAGGTCCCCGCTTCGTTCTCCATGATGTAGCTGCCGGTAAAGGTGTGATGCATGTCCCCGGGCGGAAGCTTGTCGGCGTCCGGCTTCACCCCTTCGCAGCCGAACCCGCACGCGAACGACTCACCGGAGGAGCCGCGGATACCGATCGTCGCCGTGTTGGTCCCGATCTTGTAGGCATCCTGATTGCCGCGCTTGCCGACCAGCCCCGTCACCGTGCGCAGCCCGCCCTTGATCAGGCGCAGGAACGAATTGTCTTCCTGCGGCCGGTCCTGAACGAAATTGTATTGCTCGACCTTGAGCTGCGTGTTCGGCCGCATAGTCATCGAGCTGCCGTCGGTGAAATTGATCTGCGCGTAGCTGTCGCGCTGAGTCGTCAGCACGTCACCGGGGTTGACCTCGGACTTCTGCGACAGGATGCGCACGCTGCCGTCCGCTCGCTGTACTGAGAGCGTGCCGCTCAAGTGCGTCACCGTCCCTGCTCCGGCCGCCAGCGCCGCTGCGCTGAACAGCGCGAACATGAGAAAACCCGCCTGCCCCAGACCCCATTTAAGAGTATTCATGATCCACCCCTCCGCTCAGTGACGCGAACCGCCGTCTGTCCTGAAAAAACCCTTCTTTCAGCAAAATTTATACCACAAGTGGACCGTCAGAACAGTGAATTAATGCTCAGCCCTGCCGACCAGAGACAGTAGCAAAGTCTTGGAAAGTCAATGGATTGGAACCGAGGCCGACACTTCACCGGCGTATTGGGGTGTCCGGGTAACCTCATAGGTACCGCGGTTCAGGCGCGGTGGCCGCGATCAGGGTGGTGGCGAGTGGATGCACGCCGCTGCATAGATTGCTTGTCGAGCACGTAGATGCGGCGCTTTTCGGCGCGTATCAACCCCTTGCCCTGGAGGTCCTTGACTACGCGGCTGACCATCTCGCGGGACGCGCCTATCATGCGCGCGATCTCCTGCTTGGCCGGAGCGTGCTGGACGACCCATTGGCCATCCACGTTTTCCGCCATGTCGAGCAGCAACCGCGCCACCCGGCCGTAGACGTCGATCAGCGCCAGGCTTTCGATCTTGCGGTCGGCATCGCGCAGCCGCTTGACCAGGTTGCGGATGATCAGCATCGCCAGCTCGAAATTGTCCTTCAGTATGTTGGTGAAGCCAGCTTTGGACAGGCGCAGCATCTCGCACGGCTCGAGGGTTTCCACGCTCGCCGAACGAGGCTGATCGTCGAGCAGCCCCATCTCCCCGAAAAAATCGTGCGACCCCACGATGGAGAGGATCACCTCGTGCCCTTCCTCGTCGGGGATCAGCACCTTCACCCGGCCGGACAAGACGAGGTAGAGCGCGTCGGTCTCTTCGCCTGCGCGCAGAATGAAGGCATTGCGGGGATAGCTGCGATGCTGCACGCAGCCCAGGAGCTGGCTGAGCTGCTGGTCGGAAAACGAGGAGAACAGCGGGACGCCTTTAAGGATCTGCGGATTCACCGAGAACTGAGCTGACATGTTCCCCAACCCCACACTCTTGTTCTACATCACGGCACCGGCCGGCGCCGCGCACAAGCAAGCCTATATAGTGCCAGATGAAACGTCTGCCGTCACGCCGGCTAGCGGCAGCGCTGTGGCTCGACACTGGCGCACACGCGCTGCTACAGTCTTGGTTTTTCGCAAATAACCCCCATCTACTCTTCTCATGAGCAACCCTCCCAAACACTGCCGCCTCCTCATCCTCGGATCCGGTCCCGCTGGTTACACCGCGGCGGTCTATGCCGCCCGCGCCAACCTGAAACCGGTGTTGATCACCGGTATCGCTCAAGGCGGCCAGCTGATGACCACCACTGATGTTGACAACTGGCCCGCTGACGCGGCGGGCGTGCAGGGTCCGGAGCTGATGGAACGCTTCCTCAAGCATGCCGAGCGGTTCGGAACGGAAGTGATTTTCGATAACATCCACACCGCCCGGCTCAAGGAGACGCCGATCGCGCTGGTCGGCGACCAGGGAACCTACACCTGCGATGCCTTGATCATTGCCGCCGGAGCATCGGCGCTGTACCTCGGATTGCCTTCGGAACAGAGCTACATGGGCCGCGGGGTCTCGGGATGCGCAACCTGCGACGGGTTTTTCTACAAAGGCCAGGAAGTCGCCGTGGTCGGCGGCGGCAACACCGCGGTCGAGGAAGCGATCTATCTGTCCAACATCGCGAGCCACGTCACGGTGGTTCACCGCCGCGATAAGTTTCGTGCCGAAGCGATCCTGGTGGACAAACTCAAGGAGAAAGTAGCGGCGGGCAAGGTCGCTGTCCAGTGGGACCACGTGCTCGATGAGGTGCTGGGCGACAACACCGGCGTCACCGGCATGCGCGTGAAGAACGTGAAGACCAACGCGCTCGCGGAGAAGAAACTGCAAGGCATCTTCATCGCCATCGGACACCGTCCCAACACCGAGATTTTCGCGGGACAAGTTGAAATGGTGAATGGCTACATCATCACCAAGGGCGGGCTCAACGGCGACGCCACCGCAACCAGCGTACCCGGCGTATTTGCGGCGGGCGACGTGCAGGACCACGTCTATCGTCAGGCGGTCACCAGCGCCGGCAGCGGCTGCATGGCTGCGCTCGATGCGCAAAAATATCTGGAAAGCCGCGGCTTGATCTGAACGCCGGCACATCCACATAATGGTCCCGGACGCCCTCGCCGCCGCCGCACCCTGCCATGAACAAGCGCACGCAGAAACCCGCCGCCAAAGCGCACGAAGCGGAATTGTTCCGCGCCTCCGTATCGGACGTGACGCCGTTGCGGCATTCGGGCAAGGCCATGCTCGAGCGGCCGCGCCCGCGTCCCGTCCCGGTGCAACGGCTGCGCGACGAACGCGCCGCCCTGCGCGAAAGTCTCAGCGATCACGTGGCCTGGGAAATCGGCCAGGAAACGGGCGAGGAGCTGTCCTTCGTGCGCAACGGTATCAGCGCGCAGACGCTGCGCAAACTGCGCCGCGGCCACTGGGTAATCCAGGACGAGCTTGACTTGCACGGGCTGACGACCTTCGAAGCGCGACAGCTGCTGGTGGAATTCCTCAACCACTGCGCGCGCCGCGCGCTGCGTTGCGTACGCATCATCCACGGCAAAGGGCTGCGCTCTAAGAACCGTGAGCCAGTGCTCAAACAGAAAGTGGCGAACTGGCTGATGCAGCGCGAGGAGATTCTGGCGTTCTGCCAGGCGCGGCGCGCCGACGGCGGCAGCGGCGCGGTGGTGGTACTGCTTAAGGGCGGAAGGATGAGGGCGGAGGGCTGAGGGAAAAGCGGGTCGATGTCTTAGGTCTTCACCTCATCCCTCATCCTTCATCCCTCATCCCTCAAATCGCCGCTTCGTCGGTTTCTCCGGTGCGGATGCGGATCACCTGATTGACACTGGCGACGAAGATCTTGCCGTCACCGATCTTGCCGGTGCGCGCCGCCTTGACGATGGCGTCGATCGCGCTCTCGAGCAGCTTGTCCGGGACCACGACTTCGACCTTGACCTTCGGCAGGAAGTCCACGACGTACTCCGCTCCACGATAGAGCTCGGTGTGGCCCTTCTGCCTGCCAAAGCCCTTCACTTCGGTGACGGTGAGGCCGCTCACGCCGATCTCGGACAGCGCCTCACGCACCTCGTCGAGCTTGAATGGTTTGAAGATCGCCTCGATTTTTTTCATGGGGCCCCTCCGCTATCCGGTTCGGTGTTAAGGATATCACAGGGGCTACTCGAACCGGTGGCGGAACTTGTTGGTGATCGGGAAGCGCCAATCCTTGCCGAAACCACGCGGGGTGATACGGATGCCGACCGGCGCCTGGCGCCGCTTGTACTCGCTGGCGCGCACCAGCCGCACCACGCGCTCCACATCCGCGGGCGCAAAGCCCTGCGCGATGATCTCCCCGGGATTGAGGTCGTTTTCGACATAAGCCTCCATGATGGCATCGAGCACCGGGTACGGGGGCAGGCTGTCCTGGTCGGTCTGGTTCGGGCGCAGCTCGGCGGAGGGTGCGCGTTCGATCACGCGCGGCGGTATCACGGGTGTGAGGCTATTGCGATAGCGCGCCAGCCGATAGACCATCATCTTGTTGATGTCCTTCAACACGGCGAAACCGCCCGCCATGTCGCCGTAGAGCGTGGCGTAGCCGGTCCCCATTTCACTCTTGTTGCCGGTGGTGAGCACCAGCGCACCGGTCTTGTTGGAAAGCGCCATCAACAGCGTGCCGCGGATGCGCGACTGCAGGTTTTCTTCCGTGGTGTCGGTGGCGAGCCCCTTGAACTCCCCGGCCAGCGCCCTGAGGAAGGCATCGAAGATCGGCTTGATGGAGATCGACAGGTAACGCACCTTGAGCGCCTCGGCCTCGGCGCGGGCGTCCTCTACGCTCATGTCCGCGGTGTACTGCGAGGGCATCATGACCGCGCGCACGCGCTCGGCGCCCAGTGCGTCCACCGCCACCGCCAGGGTCAGGGCCGAATCGATGCCGCCCGAGATGCCGATCAGCGCACCGGGAAATCCGTTTTTGTCGATGTAATCGCGCACGCCGGTGAGCAGCGCGCCGTATACCTCGGCCTCGAGGGAGAGCGGGGCGGCGATCCCGCCCGGTTGCGGATCGCCATCAGTGAGGCTGACCAGTCCCAGCGCCTCTTCGAACAGCGGCAGCTGGTGCGTGAGCGCGCCTTCGCGATTCAGCACGAACGAGCCGCCATCAAACACCAGCTCGTCCTGGCCGCCGACCAGATTGACGTAGACCAGCGCCATGCCGGTTTCCGCCACACGCTCGCGCATCACGTCATAGCGCACGCCCTGCTTGCTCACGTGATAGGGTGAGGCGTTCAGAACCAGCAACACGTTGGCGCCGGCCTCGCGCGCCGCGCGCGGAGCTTCGGCATTCCACGAATCGGCGCAGATGTTGATGCCGACGCGCGCATCGCGGCGGGCGCTGCGCCGCCGCGCGGTGGCTGGGCCCTGCGCTCCCCAGCTGTCTTCGCAGATATTGACGCCGAAACTGACGCCGTTGACGCCGAACACGCACCACCCGCCACCGGGCTCGAAATAGCGCTCTTCATCAAACACGGTGTAATTCGGCAGCCGCTGCTTGTCGTAGACACCGATCACCCTGCCGTTCTGGATGACGGAAGCGGAGTTGTAGCGCTTGCCGCCGGCCAGGCGCGGATGCCCCACCACCAGCGTGACGTCTCTTACGCGCGCCGCGAGATCGCCGAGCGCACGTTCGCAGGCCTCGAGAAAATCCTCGCGCAGCAGCAGGTCTTCCGGCGGGTAGCCGCACAGCGCGAGTTCCGGTGTCACCATCAGGTCGGCGCCCGCGCGGCGCGCGCGCTCGGCAAAATCGGCGATGCGTGCAACATTGCCCGCCAGGTCACCGACCGTGGCGTTAAGCTGCGCAATCGCTATTTTCATATTGCTAATATATCATCCGAGCCGCGCACACGCTCACGCAGTCTTCGACCAGGCAACTGATTAAGAGGCTCTAAGGAAACCGGGCAGCTGCCCGAAGGCGTGGAACGAAGGTGACGATCGAAGTCGTCGATAACCTGGGGAACGTCTCGTCCACGGAGTGGAACCGGCTCGCGGGCGACGACCCGTTCCTGAGCCACGAGTTTCTGTCGGCGCTGCATGAGACCGGCTGCGCCAGCAGCGCGACCGGTTGGACACCGCAGTTTCTGCTGCTCAGGTCACGCGGCACGCTGACCGGCGCGATGCCGCTTTATCTCAAGAACCACTCCTACGGCGAGTACGTGTTCGACTGGGCGTGGGCTGATGCCTATTACCGTCACGGTATCGCCTACTATCCCAAGCTCCTCGCGGCGGTCCCGTTCACGCCGGTTACCGGCCCCCGTCTGCTCGCCGATTCTGAAACAGGCCGCGACCGTCTGATCGTCGCGGCACTCGAGCTGGCCCGCAGCCTGCGGGTGTCGTCGCTGCACTGCCTGTTCCCCACCCGTGAGCAGGCACAACGGATGTGCGCACACGGGATGATGCGGCGCTCAAGTGTGCAGTTTCACTGGTCAAACCGGGGCTATGCGAACTTCGATGAGTTCCTCGGCAGCCTGAACCACACCAAGCGCAAGAAAATCAAACAGGAACGCCGCAAGGTGGCGGAAGCCGGCATCCGCTTCCAATGGCTGGAAGGCGATGAGATCGCGGAGCGCGACTGGTTATTTTTCAACCGCTGTTACCGCCGGACCTATCGCGAACATCGCACCACGCCCTACCTCAACCTCGAGTTCTTCGGCCGCATCGGTCGCACCATGCCGCGGCACCTCGTGCTGGTGGTCGCGGAGCGCGGTGGCGTTCCCGTCGCGGCCTCGCTCAACGTGCGCAACGACAAGCGGCTCTACGGCCGTTACTGGGGCGCGCTGGAGCACCACCCCGCACTGCACTTCGAAACCTGCTATTACCAGGTGATCGAATACTGCATCGCGCGCGGCATCGCGATCTTCGAAGGCGGCGCCCAGGGGGAGCACAAGATCGCGCGGGGACTGATGCCGGTGGAAACCTGCTCGACGCATTGGCTCGCCCATCCGCAGTTTGCCGCGGCGGTCGAGCAGTTTCTTGCCCGGGAATCGCGCGGCACGGCGCATTACATCGACGAGCTCAGCGAGCGCAGCCCGTTCAAACACGACGGCGGCGCTCGAGCCGCGTCGTAAGTCCATAATGTGGCGCGCGCTGTCGTGCATTTTGACCGTGCGGCGCACGCGCGTAGACTTGGCAAAAAACCAACGCGCCGTACCGGGAAGGCCGTTTACCTGCGCGTAACAGGGAGCGCGCGATGGCAACTACAAAACAACATTGGGGTTACGGGTTGCCGGATCAGGCGCACGCGCCGCGACCGGAACCCGCGCCCGCCGCTCCGCCGGGTAGGGTTCCCTGGCTGCAAAACTTGCGCGGCGACCTGCTGGGCGGTTTCACCGCCGCCGTGCTGACCATCCCGGTCAGCATGGGCTACGGGCTGCTCGCGCTCTCCCCGCTCGGGGAAGACTATATCGCAACCGCGATCCTGGCCGGGCTCTACGCGCCGGTGGCCGGCTGCATCGTAGCGGTGCTACTCGGGGCCAACACCACCATGATTTACTCGCCCCGCAGCATCATTACCTTCCTCATCGGCTCCATCGTGCTGCACAGCCTGGTGCGCTCCGGCGTGCCGGCGCTGCAGACCGCGAGTTCCGCCACCCTGCTCGTGCTCACCTTTTTGGTGCTGTTCATCGCGGGCGGGTTTCAGGCGCTGTTCGGCGCACTGCGCCTCGGCAGTCTGGTGAAGTACATTCCGGCGCCGGTGATCGCCGGCTTCCAGAACGCGGCGGCGGTGTTGATTTTCTTCTCCCAGCTCAACGCCATCCTAGGCTTCAAGCCATCCGTCCCGCTGATCAACCTTCCCGCCAACCTCGCTTTGGTGCAACCACTCACGCTGCTGGTCGGTCTGATCACCTGCGCGCTGATCCTGAAAGGCGCACGCATCACCAAGACCGTGCCGCCCACCGTGCTGGGCCTGATCGGCGGCGTCGTCACTTACTACCTGCTCGTGCTGTTCGGCATGCGCGAATATCTTGGGCCGCTGGTCGGCGATATTCCGTTTGCCTGGCCAACGCCGCATTTCCTGGCGGAATTCAAGGGCATCATCACCGACCCGCAGCTGCTCCAGATCCTGCCGGCGTTGCTCGCCGGCGCGGCGAGTCTTGCCATCGTGGCATCGCTCGACGGGCTGCTGTGCGCGCGCCTGGTCGAGACCGATTCCGGCAACCGCGTGCGCAGCAACCGCGAGCTGGTCCGGCTCGGCGTCGGCAACATGGTTGCGGCGGGCTTCGGCGGCATCGCCAACGGCATCAATCTCGGCTCGAGCTTCGCCAATCACCGCAGCGGGGCGCGCACGCCGCTGTCGCTGCTGGTGCATGCCGCGGTCATTCTGCTCACCATCGTCGCGTTCTCCCCGCTCATCAGCTATCTGCCTAGGGTGGTGATCGCCGCGATGCTGGTGGTGGTGGCGATTCAGCTGGTGGACCGCTGGACGCTGCAGATCCTGAAGAAGCTGTTCGCGCGCGACTTCACCAGCGCGCAGAGCATGCTGCTCGATCTTATGATCATCCTGATCGTCGCGGTGGTTGCGATCGCGATGAACATCGTGTTCGCGGTGGCGATCGGCATCGCAGTCACCGTCCTGTTCTTCCTGTTCCGCATGAGCAAGTCGGTGATCCGCCGCGCCTACCGCTGCGACGCGGTGCACTCCCGCAAGACGCGCGATCTGAAGCTCATGAACATTCTGACCCGACACGGCGCCAGGATCCTCGTGCTCGAGCTCGAGGGGCCGATCTTCTTCGGCACCGCCGAGAACCTCGCGCTCTACCTCGAGTCGGCATGGCGCGAGAACGTCTCGTACGTGATCATGGACCTGAAACGCGTCAACGAGATCGACAGCACCGGCGCCAAGATCCTGCTGCAGACCCACGACCGGCTCACCAAGGAAGGCAAGTATCTGCTGCTGAGCTCGTTTCCCGAGCACACCCAGATCGCCGACTTTCTCAAGGATATGGGGGTCACCGCCGCGCTGACCCGCAACCGCCTGTTCCCCGACATAGACCGCGCCATCGAGTGGGCGGAAGACCATCTGATTCTGTCGCAACTCGGCGATGTGGAATCGGGGGCCGAGTTCCCGTTCAGCCAGCTCGACGTGCTCGCCAACATGAACGAGGCGGAGCTCGCCGTGGTGAAGCAGGCGCTGTCGCGGCGCACCTACCGCAAGGGCGACATCGTGTTCCGCGAGGGTGACAACAGCGACGAACTCTATGTCATCGCCAAGGGCAATGCGAGCGTGCGGTTGCGGCTTTCTGGGACTGCCCGCGAGACGCGTCTCATCACGTTCTCGCCCGGCACGGTATTTGGCGAGGTCGCGCTGCTCGACCAGGAAGTGCGCTCGGCCACGTTGGAGGCGGACGAGGAACTGGTGTGCTACGTGCTCACCCGCCGCAATTTCGAAAAACTCATCAGCGAGCACCCGCCGATCGCGATCAAGCTGCTTACCAATCTCGGGCGCGAGCTGTCCGGCCGGCTGCGCCGCGCCAACCGCACCATCTACCAGCTCGCCAGCTGATAGGACGCACCGTTCACCGCTTTTTTCAGTTGAGCTGGATGCGCTCGCCCCAAGGGGTTTTTCCCCTGCCCTTCACCAGCCAGATCACCGGATACCCGGGCGCGTGGCGCGGGAACTCGCCATCGGCGTCGGTGAAATAGAGCAGCAGGTCGGGACGCAGACGTTGGTCTGCGATCCATTCGAACACCGGCGTGAAGCTCGTGCCGCCGCCGCCGCCGATCTGGCGAGGGAGCGCGATCGGCTCCCACGGCTGAAACACCCAGGGCCCCTTCGGATCCAGATGCTCGTCGCACGCGTGCAGCGTGACGCGCGCCCGGATCTGTCCCTTGAGCGCATCGACTTCGGTGGTGAACTGGGCGAGCTCCTCATTGCCGATCGAGCCGCTGGTGTCGAGCGCGACGTAGAGGTCGACCTCCCCGCTCGCCAGCCGCGGCAGCAGCGCGTCCCCTTCGCGGCGCGACGGCCGCTGGAAGCTGTAGTCGTCGCGCGCCACGCTCATCAGGTAACGCGCAAGCAGGAAGCGCCACGGCAGCTGCGGCTGGATCAAATCGTCGATCAGCCGCAGCCACGACTCGCCGAGCCTACCCGCCTGCCGCGCCTGTTGCGCGGCCGATGCCATGCGGCTCTGCCACTGCCGGGCGAGTTCTTCACGCTCCATCGGACCGGGCTGCGGCGGCGCCGGCGCGTCGCCCGCGATGCTCTCGTTCTGCGCACGCTCGCCGAACAGGTGCCGGTCGAGCGTCTGTTCCATCGTGTCCGGCGGTATCAGGGGATAGATCTCCTCCGCGGACAGGCCGCGAAACTGAGGATTCAGCAACGCTCCGGGCGGCGGCTTGAGTCCCTCGTCGGCGAGAAGCCAGTTGGCGGCGTGGTCGCAGGCGACGTCCCAGCGCCGGCGCGTGCGGTGGCTGCGGCGTGCGAAGTGCCCGAGCGCGCAGTGCATCGCCTCGTGCGCGAGCGCGAATTGGGCCTGCGCGAGAGTGAGGCCCGCGATGTAGTCGGGATTGAAGTAGAACGCGCGCGCGTCGGTCGCGGTGGTCTCGCACCACGCCGGATCGGCCGCCACCAGCGGCAGATGCATGACCAGCGCACCGATGAAGGGCTGCTCGAGTATCAGCCGCGTGCGCGCCGCGCCGAGCTTGGTCTTGATTTCCCGGATGTCGCTCACGTCGTGGAGGCGAGTTTGAGATCGTAAAGCATCAAATCGGTGATGCTCGCCGCCCATTCCGCGAACTCGGGCACCGCAAACAGCGGCTTGCCGATGGAACGATGCATGTCGGTGACCAGCATCACGCCCATCTCGCGCTGCGGGAAGCTCTTCGCGTACTTGAGGATGTTGCCGTAGACGAGGGTCGCGTGCGCCATGTCCCGCACCTGGACCGCGCGCCGCACCAGCGCCGCCGCGACCACATATTGCAGATCGATGCCGTGCGGCACCTGCGCGCTCTCGCCCCGCACGATGGCGTCGATGTCGGGCAGCTGGTCCATGTTGTCCACGAACGCCTTGAACTCGACGCCGGCCGCCGGCCCCACGCACGCCTGCAGCGCGTCGAGCAGAAGTTCCGGCGCGTCCGCGAACTTGGCGAGCGCCCGATGCGCGTATTCCCACGAGCGCGGGCTGGGAAACGCGACCGGATTCTGCGCCGGATTGAAATCGAACAGCAGGTCGGGGCGGAAGCGCAGAAACGCGATCACCCGCGGGTCCATCCCTGCGGCGTGCGCCCACGCCACCCAGTCGTCGAGGTTGGGCTCGATTTCGTAGTGCGTGAAACGGTTGGCGAGCGGGGTGGGCATGACATAGGCCACGCCGCGGTCGCCGTAACGGTTGCCCGCCGCGAAGATCGCCCAGCCCGCCGGCGCGCGGTACTCGCCCAGCCGGCGGTCGAGGATGAGCTGATAGGCCGCCGCGGTGACGGTGGGCGGGGCCGACGTGATCTCGTCCAGGAACAGGATGCCGCGCGCGCCGTGGCGCTTCTCGTCCGGCAGCAGCGCCGGTACCGACCACTCGACCAGGTCGCCCTTGCGGAACGGCACGCCGCGCAGGTCCGTCGGTTCCATCTGGGAAAGCCGGATGTCAATCAGCGGCACGCTGTGGCATTGCGCGATCTGCGCGATGATCTGCGATTTGCCCACGCCCGGCGGCCCCCACAGCATCACGGGCGTATGAGCGAGCGCTTCGGTGCTCGTGAATTCGCGGTCGAGGATCCGCAGGACGTGCGACGGACGCATGAGCATTTTCCGGCTATCGCGACCCTTGGATGTTACCGTATAGTTATGCTGCGACGAAACCCGCACCGCCATGAAATTCTGCAGCAACTGCGGCGCCCCGGTGACGCTGCGCGTGCCGCCGGGCGACACCCTGCCGCGCCACGTCTGCGATGCCTGCCACGCCATCCACTACCAGAACCCGCGCATGGTGGTGGGCTGCATTGCCGAGTGGGAGGACAAGATCCTGCTGTGCCGGCGCGGCATCGAGCCGCGCCACGGCCTGTGGACGGTGCCGGCGGGGTACATGGAAAACGGCGAGACCACCTTCGAGGGCGCGATGCGCGAGACGCTGGAGGAAGCCAACGCGCGCGTCGAGATCGGCCCGCTCTACGCCCTCTACAACATCCCCCACATCAGCCAGGTCTACATCCTGTTTCGCGCGAAGCTGCTCGACGAGAACATCAAGGCTGGAGCCGAGACGCTCGAGGTGAGACTGTTCTGTGAGCACGAAATCCCCTGGGACCAGCTCGCCTTCGCCACCATCCGTAACACGCTCACCCACTATTACAACGATCGCAGGCAGGAGGAGTATAAGTTCCACATAGGGACCATCGAGCCGACAAAGAAAGGGTAAGGTGAAGTGTGCAAGAATAGGCGGCTCCAGTAGGAGAGCCGCATGACCGCACCGATTCCCACCACCAAGCCGGCGTTCCAGTGGGACGATCCGCTGCTGCTCGAGGATCAGCTCGCGGACGAAGAACGCATGGTGCGCGATGCGGCGCGCGCTTATTGCCAGGAAAAGCTGATGCCGCGCGTGCTGGAGGCGAACCGGCACGAAATATTCCACCGCGAGATCATGAACGAGATGGGCGCGCTCGGCTTTCTCGGTTCCACGCTGAAGGGGTACGGCTGCGCGGGTGTGAACAACGTTTGTTACGGCCTGATTGCGCGCGAAGTGGAGCGCGTGGACAGCGGCTACCGCTCGGTGCTCTCGGTGCAATCGAGCCTCGTCATGCATCCGATCCACCAATTCGGGACCGAGGCCCAGCGGCAGAGGTATCTCCCGAAGCTCGCCACCGGCGAATGGATCGGTTGCTTCGGCCTGACCGAGCCCAACCATGGCTCCGATCCCGGCGGCATGGTGACACGCGCGAAGAAGGTGCACGGCGGTTACCTGCTGCACGGGAACAAGATGTGGATCACCAATGCCCCGCTCGCGGATGTGTTCGTGATCTGGGCCAAGGATGACGAGGACGTCATCCGCGGCTTCATCCTCGAGAAGGGCATGAAGGGGCTCTCCGCTCCCAAGATCGAAGGCAAGTTCAGCCTGCGCGCGTCCGCCACCGGCGAGGTGGTCATGGACCAGGTATTCGTGCCCGAGCAGAATCTGCTCGCGGGCGCAGCGGGGCTCAAAGGTCCGTTCAGCTGTCTCCACAAGGCGCGCTACGGCGTCGCCTGGGGCGCGCTCGGCGCGGCTGAATTCTGCTGGCATGCCGCGCGCAGCTACGTGATGGAGCGCAAGCAGTTCGGCCGGCCGCTCGCGGCAAACCAATTGATCCAGTTAAAGCTTGCCAACATGCAGACCGAGATCGCGCTCGGGCTGCAGTCGGTGCTGCGGCTGGGGCGCCTCATGGACGAGGGGCGCGAGACCCTGGAGATGGTCTCCATGCTCAAGCGCAACGCCTGCGGCAAGGCGCTTGACATCGCGCGCATGAGCCGCGACATGCACGGCGGCAACGGCATCGCTGACGAATTCCACGTGATCCGCCATGTGATGAACCTCGAAGCCGTCAACACCTACGAAGGCACGCACGACATCCACGCCCTGATCCTGGGCCGCGCGCAGACCGGCATTGCCGCCTTCAACTGATCCCGCCGGGAGCGCCGTGCGCTGCGAAAAAAAAGCAGGCCGCGACTGCCGTACTCCCTGATCGGGCATTCTACGGGCGGGCAGATCGCCAAGCGGCTGGCCGCATTCACGGCGCACGGCGCGAAACAGAGCGCCGTCGCCAGTGGATCACAGAGCCATGGTCTGCGCGACGTCACGCATGTCCGGCACCGCCTCGAGCCTCATGCACAGCTCCCGCAGCCCGCGCGCCCGCCGCTCCCCCCACACCGGCGTGGCGAGCTGGTAGTACTTGCGCTCGATCTCCGCGGGCGCGTGCGGGTTGCCGATCTCGCCCTTGGGCACGTCGCAGCTGCCCTCGTAGGAGCTGCCGTCCTTGAGAACGATCCTGAGCCGGCAGGGCTTTCTTGCGGGAAAGCCCTCGTTGAACTCGGGAACTTCGATCATGTCCACGCGCGCGGCGAGGTCGAGCACCACCGGGTTCGCGAGCGCCGCCTCCCCGAACACGTCGAGGTCGGCGCGCCCGTGGTGCAGGATGGTCGCGAGCGAGAACGGCGTCGAGAAGCGCGTGCCGAACATGCTCTTCGGCCTTTTTTCGCCGCAGAACACGAGCATGTGGTACCCGCGCACCTCCACGCGCTCTACCGAACCCGGCGCGAGCTTTTTCCCCGGCGCCTTCGCCAGCGCATCGAGCAGGGCATCGATCGCGCCGTGCACGTAGCGCGCGCTGGGGTAGAGCTTGATGTAGTTTTCGAGGATCAGCCAGCGGGAGCCCAGACCGGCGACAGCGCGTTCCGGACTGAAGTCGTCGGCGAGGATCTTGCCGAAAGTGACGCTCGGCGCATCAAACGGCCCGGTGAATCCGGACTGCACGAGGCGCACCGCTATCTGGCCGGTGAAGGCCGCGTGCGCCGGGTAGTAGTTGCGGATCGTGGCGCCGTCAAGCATGGTCTGGCGGTTGCCGCCGAGCGGGGTCGAGGCCGCGATGTTGATCGCTTGGCGCATCTCCGCGGGCGAAAGCCCGCTCAGCCGGCCGGCGCCCACGGTGGCGCCGATCACGCCGAATGTGCCGTGGGTCTGCACGACCACCCGCATCCGGTAGGCGCCGCCCACGCGCCCGCACACTTCGTAGCCCAGCACGATCGCCGAGAGCAGGTCCTTCCCGGAGAGGCCGTTCTCCTGCGCGCAGGCGAGCGCGGCGGGAATCACGTGGATACCGGGGTGGCCGTTGGTATGGAAATGCCCCTCGTCGAGCTCGAGCCAGACGCCGGCTGCGGCATTGAGCAGCGCCGCATCGAGCGCATTGGCGCGTTGCCCCGTGCCGATCACCCAGGCCTGGCCGGGCGCCACCTTTGGCAAGTGCCGGGCGGCAAACGCCTGCATCTCCTTCTCCTGCATGCCGGCAGCGATCACCGCCAGCGTGTCGGAGAGGATCAACTTGCAGTGCTCGATGACGTTTTCGGGAATGTCCTCGAAGCGGGTCTCGCACGCGAAGCGCGCCAGCGCATCCAGATAATCGGTCGTGACCGGGCCTTCCGTTATCATGACGACCGCAACCTTACCGGCCTGTCGTGATCAGCACCGGAAGTTCCGGCGAGCGCCCGCCGCGATCGGGCCGGGACGCGCACGAGGCCGGGGTTCACTGGCTGAACTCAAGCCCCGCTTGCCTCACCACCTTCGACCATTTCTGCGCTTCAGACTTGATGAAGGCCGCGAACTGCTCCGGCGTGCTCTCTACCGGCTCCGCGCCCTGCCGCGAGAGCGCCTCCCTTACGTCGGGCGACAGGAGGTGCCGCGTCACCTCGCCCTGCAGGCGATTCACGAGATCCCTAGGCACCCCGGCCGGCGCAAGGAGGCCGGTCCAACCGGTGATGACCACGCTCGGATACCCTGCCTCGAGCATCGTCGGCAGGTCCGGAAAGGCCGTGGCGCGCTTCTCGCCGCAGGTGGCGATCAAGCGCAGTCTTCCCGCCGCCACGTACTGCGCCGCGCCGAGCATCGGCGTGAACATGAGGGCGACCTGTCCGCTGAGCAGTTCCGTGACCGCGGGCGTCTGCCCCTTGTATGGGACATGCACCATCTTGATCCGGGTTTCCGCGGCGAACAGCTCGCCCGCCAGATGGGTCTGGTTGCCGACCCCGAACGAGCCGAAGTTGAGCTGGCCGGGACGCGCCCTGCCGAGTGCGACGAGTTCCTTGACCGACCTAGCGGGCAGAGAGGGATTGACCACCAGTCCGAAAGTGTTGGTCGCGGTCTGGGTAATCGCCACGAAGTCGCGAAACGTGTCGTACGGCAGTTTCTTGTAGACGTACGGGTTCATCGTCAGCGCGCTCGGCACCGCGAGGACCAGGTTGTAGCCGTCGGGCTTCGACCTGGCGGCGGCCTCCATCCCGATGATCCCGTTCGCGCCGGGGCGGTTGTCCACGATCACCTGCTGGCCCCAGGACTCGGTGAGCCTCTGCCCGATGACGCGGGCCATGATGTCGGGCCCGGAACCCGGCGCCTGCGCCACGATGATGCGGATCGGACGGGTCGGATAGTCGGTACGGGTCTGCGCCGTTGCGTCGGAGCTGACACAAAACGCCGCCAGGCTCAACCACGCGATGAATAAGATCGGCCTCATTCGCTCACCCTCCTCAGCCGGGCTTCAAGGGCGTTGTCGAAAAGTCTCCGGCGACAATCGCCTGCGCTGGAATTATCATTCTGAACGATGACCGCGAAACGCGCCACCACAAGTCGCCGCGCCCTGATCCCGCGCGGCGACTTGCTTGAGCGGCACGCGCGAACCGGCGCAGAACATGACGACTGGAAGCGCACTGCATTACGAGGACTGGGTCGGGAATAAGGAAACCCGACTTCGAGCGGTTTTCCGTCAATGGCAATCCGGCTGCCGGCGGCTCGCAGGCGGAGTTGTGGATCGCCAACGCCGCCGGGAACTATGCGATGGCGGGTAGTGCCTGTTCTTGAACGGGTTGTGCGCCGCAGAAACGATTCCGTTAACCCCGCCAGCCGTGTCAGAATATTGTAAGAAAGCCTTTTCAATTCTGCCACTTAGGCGTAAGATTTGCGAAACTTATCCGGTGGCGGGGCCGGTCATCGCGTAAGTCGCTGAGCCGTTAAGGCAAAACAGAACAGCCCCAGGAGCAGATTTGAAGCCCACCGACATCGGTGTTCCCGACTACTTTCACAAGGTCGTAGACTGTCAGTGGGCGTGTCCCGCCCACACACCCGTCCCCGAGTACATCCGGTTGATCGCGGCAGGTCGCTACAGCGACG
>JAHFRO010000182.1 GCA_023266245.1 Betaproteobacteria bacterium
AATATAATCGAGAACCGCTTCGGGGAGCAAATAACGCGGGGTCTTGCCCGCGCGCAGCATGTCGCGGATCGCGGTCGCCGAGATGTCGAGCGCGGTGATCGGGACCACGACGATGCCGCCGGCAGGCGAGAGATGAATGGAAAGCGGCTGTTGCATGAGACGCGCCGAGTACTCGCGCGCGAGCGGCTGCGGCATGCGCTCGGCCCAGCGCTCGACCGGGAAGCCGGGGCGGTGGGCGACCACCACGTGCGCCAGACCGAACAGCTCGTGCCAGCGGTGCCAGGTCGCGAATTCGAGAAAGGCGTCGGCGCCGAGAAGGAGAGCGAGCGGACGCGTCGCGCCGGCTTCCGCTCGCAGCCCGGTGAGCGTGTCGAACATGTAACCGGGACCGGCGCGGCGCGCCTCGCGCTCGTCCACCTTGAGCCGCGCATTGCCCGCCGCCGCGAGCCGCGCCATCGCCAGGCGGTGTTCGGCGGAAACATCGGGCGCGCTGCGATGCGGCGGCGTGCCGCTGGGAACCAGGCGCACTTCGTCGAGCCGGAGCGCCTCGCCCAGCTCCTCTGCCAGGCGCAGGTGCCCGTAATGGATCGGATCGAAGGTGCCGCCGAGGACGCCGATAGGGGCGGTTGACACAGTTCAACCGCCCCAGTGATGAGTGATGAGTGATGAGTGATGAGTGAGCAGCACGACGCTTACCTGATACGTCTCACGCTTCACGGCTTCACAGGACAAGTCGCCGGATGTCCGACAGCACGTTACTCAGGAGCGCGATGAAGCGCGCGCCCTGAGCGCCGTCAATCACGCGGTGATCATACGAGACCGACAGCGGCAGCATCAACCGCGGCGCGAACTCCCTGCCGTTCCACACCGGCCTTGTCACCGACTTGCCCACGCCGAGGATCGCCACTTCCGGCGCGTTGATGATGGGCGTGAAGTTTGTGCCGCCGATGCCGCCCAGGCTCGAGATCGAGAAGCATCCGCCCTGCAGGTCCGCGGGCGCGATCTTGCCGGCGCGCATGCGCGCGCTCACTTCGCCCAGTTCCCTGGCGAGCTCGAGCAGGCCCTTCTTGTCCACGTCGCGGAACACCGGTACCACCAGCCCGTTCGGCGTGTCCACCGCGACGCCAATATGGAAGTATTGCTTTAGGATCAGGTTCTCGCCGTCAGGCGAGAGCGAGGCGTTGAACTCGGGGTGCTGCTTGAGCGCCACCACCACGGCTTTCAACAGGAAGCACAAAATCGTGAAGCGTATCCCCTGCTTCTTCGCTTCCTCGGTCTGGATCTTGCGGAATTCCTCGAGCTCGGTGATGTCCGCTTCGTCGTGCTGGGTCACGTGCGGGATCGTGACCCAGTTGCGGTGCAGGTTCGCGCCCGAAAGCTTCTTGATGCGCGACAGCGGCTGTGACGTGACCGGCCCGAACCTGGCGAAGTCCACCTGCGGCAGCGGCGGCAGGCTGAAACCCAATCCGCCCTCGGCCGCGCGCGGGCGCGAGAGCCGCTCCTTGACGTAGTAGTGGATGTCTTCCTTGAGGACGCGCTCTTTCGGCCCGCTGCCCTTCACGCGCGCGAGGTCCACTCCCAGCTCGCGCGCGAAGCGCCGCACCGAGGGGCTGGCGTGCGCCGCGGAGAAACCCGCCTCATCCACCGGCGCGGCAGCAGGCGCTGCCGGGCGCGGAGCCGCAGGTTGCGGCGGCGGAGGCGCGGGGGCCGCCACCGGCTGTGATGCGGGAGCGGGTTTCGGAGCCTCCGAAGGCGCGGCGGATGGAGCCGCAGCGGTTTTCTTCGCCGGCGCGCCGTCGACGGTCTCGAGCGTGAGCACCAGCGAGCCTTCGGAAACTTTGTCGCCGACCTTGACCTTGAGCTCCTTCACGACGCCGGCGGCGGGCGAAGGCACTTCCATCGTCGCCTTGTCGGACTCGAGCGTGACCAGCGAATCCTCCACCTTCACCTTGTCGCCCGGCTTGACGAAGACCTCGATTACCGGCACGTCCTTGAAATCGCCGATGTCGGGGACTTTGACTTCGATAAGGTTGCTCATGTCGAGTGAATCGTGAACGGTGAATGGTGAACGGTGAACGGCGACTGCGGGCTGTTACGCGTTACGAGTCCCCAGTCACCAGTCACGAGTCACGAGTCACGCTCTTCAGACCCGGGCCGGATTCGGCTTCTCCGGATCGACGCCGTACTTCTTGATCGCTTCCGCGACCTTCTTGCGCGGCAGCGCCTCCTGGTCGGCGAGCGCTTTCAACGCCGCCACCGCCACGTGGTGACGGTCCACCTCGAAGAAGCGGCGCAGCGCCTTCCGCGTGTCCGAGCGGCCGAAGCCGTCGGTGCCGAGCACGCTGTAGTGCGCCGGCTGCGGCAGGAACGCGCGGATCTGGTCGGCGAACACCTTCATGTAATCGCTCGCCGCGATCACCGGACCGGAGCGGTCCTTCAGGCACTGCTGCACATACGGCATCCGCGGCTCGACCTCGGGATGCAGCATGCTCCAGCGGTTCGCCTCGACGCCGTCGCGCCGCAGCTCGTTGAAGCTGGTGACGCTCCAGATGTCGGCGGAGATGCCGAAGTCCTTCTCGAGCAGCTCGGCGCCGGCGATCACCTCGCGCAGGATGGTGCCGCTGCCCAGCAGCTGCACCTTCAGCTGGTTCTTTTTGGTCTTGCCCTCCGACAGCAGATACATGCCGCGCAGTACCCCTTTCTCGACGCCCTCCGGCATCGCGGGGTGCGCGTAGTTCTCGTTCATCACCGTGATGTAATAGAAGACGTCCTCCTGCTCCTGGTACATGCGGCGCAGCCCGTCCTGGAGGATGACCGCCAGTTCGTAGGCGAAGGTCGGGTCGTACGACACGCAGTTCGGGATGGTGGAAGCGAGCAGGTGGCTGTGGCCGTCCTCGTGCTGCAGCCCTTCGCCGTTCAGCGTGGTGCGTCCGGCGGTGCCGCCCAGCAGGAAGCCGCGCGCGCGCATGTCGCCGGAGGCCCACGCGAGGTCGCCCACGCGCTGGAAGCCGAACATGGAGTAGAAAATGTAGAACGGGATCATAGGCCGGTGGTGCGTGCTGTAGGAGGTCGCCGCCGCGATCCACGAGCACATCGCGCCCGCCTCGCAGATGCCTTCCTGCAGGATCTGGCCGTTCTTGTCTTCCTTGTAGTACATCAGCTGGTCGGCGTCCTGCGGCGTGTAGAGCTGGCCGACGTGGGAGTAGATACCGAGCTGGCGGAACATGCCTTCCATGCCGAAGGTGCGCGACTCATCCGGCACGATCGGAACCACGAGCTTGCCGATGTTCTTGTCGCGGATGATGGTGGTGAGGATGCGCACGAACGCCATGGTAGTGGAGATTTCGCGGCCCTCCGTGCCCTTCAGCTGCTGCTCGAAGGTGGAGAGCGGTGGCACTTCCAGCGACTGTGCTTTTCTGCGCCGCGCCGGCAGGTGTCCACCCATCGCCTTCACCCGCTCCTTGAGGTACTTCATCTCGGGGCTGTCCTCGGGCGGCCGGTAGAACGGCACTTTCTCGAGCTGGTCGTCGGGGATCGGGATGTTGAAGCGATCGCGGAATGCCTTGATCGAGGCCGTGCCCATCTTCTTCTGCTGGTGGGTGATGTTCTGGCCCTCGCCCGCTTCGCCCATGCCGTAGCCCTTGATGGTCTTGGCCAGTATCACGGTCGGCTCGCCCTTGTGCTTCATCGCCGCGGCATACGCGGCGTAAGTCTTGTGCGGGTCGTGGCCGCCGCGATTGAGCCGCCAGATGTCGTCGTCCGACATGTTGGCGACCATCTCGAGCAGTTCCGGGTACCTGCCGAAGAAATGCTTGCGCACGTAGGCGCCGTCGTTCGCCTTGAATCTCTGGTACTCGCCGTCCACGCACTCTTCCATGCGCTTGAGCAGTATCCCCCTGGTGTCGCGCAGGAACAGCGGATCCCAGTACGAGCCCCACACCACCTTGATCACGTTCCAGCCCGCGCCGCGGAAGGCGGACTCCAGTTCCTGGATGATCTTGCCGTTGCCGCGCACGGGGCCGTCAAGCCGCTGCAGGTTGCAGTTCACCACGAAGATCAGGTTGTCGAGCCGCTCACGCCCGGCGAGCGAGATCGCGCCCAGCGATTCGGGCTCGTCCATCTCGCCGTCGCCCATGAAGGCCCACACCTTGCGGCCCTCCGTGTTGACGATGCCGCGATCCAGCAGATAACGCACGAAGCGCGCCTGGTAGATCGCCATGATGGGAGCGAGCCCCATGGATACCGTCGGGAACTGCCAGAAGTCGGGCATCAGCCAGGGGTGGGGGTACGAGGACAGCCCCTTGCCGCCGACTTCCTGGCGGAAGTTCTTCATCTGCTCCTCGGTGATGCGGCCTTCGAGGTAGGCGCGCGCGTAAATGCCGGGGGCGGAGTGCCCCTGGACATAGACTAGATCCCCGCCGAAGTTTTCGTTATCGGCGCGGAAGAAATGGTTGAAGCCCACGTCGTAGAGGGTGGCGGCGGATGCGAAGCTCGCAATATGACCGCCGAGCTCTGAGGATTCCTTGTTGGCGCGCACCACCATCGCCATCGCGTTCCAGCGTACCAGCGAGCGGATCTTGTGCTCGAGCTCCGCGTCCCCCGGCGAGCGCTCCTCCTGCGACAACGGGATGGTGTTCATGTACGCCGTGTTGGCGTTGTACGGGATGTAGGCGCCGTTGCGGCGCGCCTTCTCGACCAGCTGTTCCAGCAGGAAGTTGGCGCGCGCGGGGCCTTCGCGCTCCAGAACCGAATCGAGCGCTTCCAGCCATTCGCGCGTCTCTTGCGGATCGACGTCGGGATGGATGTCTCTCATGTCCATAGCGTCCACCGTTTTGGAGTATGGTTTTCTGTGAGGGGCGACGCGGCGCTCGTGGCGCCTGCCACCGGGGGAACCCATTATAGCCAGCGCTCGGCGATGCGGCCACCGGAACGGGCGTGCCCAACGCGTACAGGTATCTGAAAAGCGGCTATTTTCCGGTGAACCGCGCGGGACGCTTCGCGAGGAAGGCGCGCATGCCTTCCTTCT
>JAHFRO010000183.1 GCA_023266245.1 Betaproteobacteria bacterium
CCCTGGTCGAGCTCGGGAACCTGCTGCGCCTGATACGCAAGAACGTGCGCATCTACGCCAAGCTCGAGGGCACGAATCCCACCGGCTCGTTCAAGGACCGCGGCATGACGATGGCCGTGACCCAGGCAGTAGAGGCCGGCGCCAAAGCGGTCATCTGCGCCTCGACCGGTAACACATCGGCGTCGGCCGCAGCCTACGCCGCTCGCGCCGGCATCGCCTGTTTCGTGCTGATCCCGGAAGGCAAGATTGCGTTGGGGAAACTCTCGCAGGCGATGATGCACGGGTCGGTGGTGATCCAGATCCGCGGCAACTTTGATGACGGCATGCGTCTGGTTCAGGAAGTGGCGAAAAAAGCGCCGGTCAACATCGTCAATTCGATCAATCCGTACCGCCTCCAGGGTCAGAAGACGATCGCATTCGAAGTGATCGAGGCGCTGGGCGACGCGCCGGATTACCACGCGCTGCCGGTGGGCAACGCCGGCAACATCACCGCGCACTGGATCGGCTACTCGGAATCGGCCGGCGCAGACACGCTTGCCCTGAGGCTTCCCGATGGAATGCGCAACTATCGCAGGCAGAAAATTGTGGACCGCCGGCCGATAATGTTGGGCTATCAGGCCACTGGCGCTGCGCCCATCGTGCGTGGCCGGCCGGTGGAGAATCCGGAAACGGTGGCCACTGCCATCCGCATCGGTAATCCGGTGTCGTGGCAGCAGGCGCTTGCGGCGGGGAGTGAATCCGGCGGCTGGTTCGCGGAGTGCAGCGACGCCGAGATCCTGCACGTGCAGAAGCTGCTTGCCCGGACCGAGGGCATCTTCTGTGAGCCGGCTTCAGCAGCCGGGCTCGCCGGCGTGCTCAAGGACCTCGAACTGGGCAAGATAGGCGAAGGCAGCGTCATCGTCTGCACCCTCACCGGTCATGGCCTGAAGGACCCCGACGCCGCGATTGCGCAGAGCGCCAAACCGGTCACGGTGGATGCGGAGCTCGGCGCGATCGAGCGCGTGATCCGAAAGCACCTCCCAAAATAGCCGCCAAGACGCCAAGGCCGCCAAGGAAGACGAAATTAAATGAACAGCCAGAGCATCAAGAAGGAAAACGGATCGTCGAAGCTGGTATTTTCCCGGAAGGCTCGCTTCCGGCCTCGATCATGTTTTCGATTCTATTTGATCCAGGTTTTTCTTGGCGGCCTTGGCGTCTTGGCGGCTAAGTTTCAAACCGCATCGAGAAATCGACCGCCTTGATGTCCTTGGTCAGGCTGCCGATGGAGATGCGGTCCACGCCGGTCTCGGCGATCGCGCGCACGTTCGCGAGCGTAATGCTGCCCGAGGCCTCGAGCTGGGCGCGGCCGGCGCTGATACGCACCGCCTCGCGCATCTGATCCAGGTTCATGTTGTCGAGCAGGATCATCCTGGCTCCGGCGGCGAGCACATCCTCGAGCTGGGAGAGATTCTCCACTTCGATCTGGATCCAGATTCCGGGGCTTGCGACCTTCTGCGCGGCCGCCAGCGCCGCGCGCGCGCTTCCGGCGGCGGCGATGTGGTTCTCCTTGATCAGTACCGCGTCGTAGAGTCCGAGGCGGTGATTGGTGCCGCCGCCCACCCGTACCGCGTACTTCTCGGCGAGCCTCAGTCCCGGCAGCGTCTTGCGCGTGTCCACGATTACCGCACGCGTCCCGGCCACCGCCTCGACATAGCGGCGCGTGATCGTTGCGACAGCAGAGAGGGTCTGGAGAAAATTGAGGGCTGTGCGCTCTGCGGTCAATAATGCGCGCGCCTGTCCCCGTATTTCACAGATCCGGGCCCCGGAGGCGACCTGGGTGCCCTCCACCGCCAACCACGAGACGGTGGCGCGCGCATCCAGCTTGCGGAAGCATGCCTCAAACCACGGTTGCCCGCAGATCACCGCGTCCTGCTGGCACAACACCACCGCGCGCGCGGTCATTTCTGGGGGCGTGAGTAGCGCCGTGACGTCGCCACTGCCCACGTCCTCGGCCAGCGCGGCGCTGACGTTGCGCTCGATTTCAGATGCCAAATCCAATGTTTTCGCCTATGCTGGATGGGCCTTTATTTTAGCTTGAATACCGAGGCTTGAACTGGGAAAGGGGCAGACCATGAATGGAGGTTCATTCGGAATCGTTACCATCGTTGCATCGGTGTTGATTGTCGGGCTGTTGGCCGTGCTGATCTACGACCTCGTGCAAACGCGCCATGCGGTGCTGCGCAACTATCCCATCATCGGGCATATGCGCTATATTCTCGAGCCACTGGGCGAATATCTGCGGCAATATTTTTACGCCGGTGACCGTGAAGAAATGCCGTTTGATCGCGCCACGCGAGCATGGGTTTATAAAACCGCCCACGGCCAACACGGTATCGTTGGCTTCGGTTCGACTTATGATTTCCGTGAGCCGGGCTCGATTCTCTTCGTCAACGCTTCCTTTCCGGTGCTTGAAGAGGAACGGGTCCCGACTCCCCCGCTCATGATCGGGGAGGGCTACTGCCGGGAACCGTTGCTCGCGCGCTCGATCATGAACATCAGCGGTATGAGCTATGGCGCGATTTCCGGGTCGGCGATCCAGGCGCTCTCCAAAGGCGCGGCGCTGGCGGGCTGCTGGCTGAATACCGGAGAAGGCGGGTTATCCGCACAGCATCTTGCCGGCGATTGCGATCTCATCATGCAGATTGGCACCGCAAAATACGGCATCCGCGACAAGGACGGCAATTTTTCCCATGAGCGGGCCAAGGAGCTCGCCAAAGTGGTCAAGGCGTTCGAGATCAAGCTTTCTCAAGGCGCGAAACCAGGAAAGGGCGGGCTGCTGCTTGCGGAGAAAGTCGTTCGGGAAATCGCCGAGGCGCGGGGCATACCGGCGTACCAGGATTCCATCAGCCCGAACCGGCATCGGGATATTGCCAACGTGGAGGAGCTGCTCGACCATGTGGTGATGCTGCGTGAGCTCACCGGCAAGCCGGTAGGAGTGAAAACCGCCATCGGTGGCTGGCAGTTTATCAATGAATTGTGCGACGCCGTACTGCGGCGTGGCCTTCAGGATGCGCCTGACTTTCTCAACATTGACGGCGGCGAAGGAGGCAGCGGTGCGGCGCCGCAGGCCCTGATGGATTACATGAGCCTGCCGATCGCGGAAGCGCTCCCGCGCGTGGTGGACTCGCTGCTGCAGTCAGATCTGAAGAGCCGCATCCGCGTAGTCGCCGCTGGCAAGCTCGTCACCTCCGCGCGGGCGGCGTGGGCGCTGTGTGTCGGAGCGGACTTTGTCAACACGGCACGCGGTTTCATGTTAGCGCTCGGATGCATCCAGGCCATGCGCTGCCACACCAACACCTGCCCGACCGGGATCACGACCCACAACAAGCGTTTGCAGCGAGGGCTGGTCGTGGAGGACAAATATCTACGGGTCGCCAACTATGCGAAAGCGATGAACAAAGAAATCGACATGATCGCGTATTCATGCGGCTGCCGCCACGCGCGCGAGTTGAAGCGCGAGCATGTGCGCATCGTGCAGACGGCGGACCAGAGCATCGCGCTCAACATGCTTTATCCCTATCCGACGGTGGGCTCACGCACGACCTCAAAGCAGGCTACCGCGAGCGCGGCAGCGTAATTACACGGAGGCGCCTATGGCAAGACTCGTCAAACGCACGGCCACGGGGCCGTACAAGATCGAAGTCGGAAGCGAGGCCAAATTCATCTGCGGCTGCGGGCTGTCGAAGAACCAGCCGTACTACGACGGCACGCACAAGTCCACCGCGCGCACCGAAGATCCGGGAAAACTGTTCTGGTACGACGCGCAGGGCAATCGGCACGACTGCGCCGATGAGTTCCCCGGCATCAGAAGCGCGTGAGACGGGGGAGTACACACGTAAGCCGTTAAAGGAGGGAACATGAATCCGAAAATCGAAACTGCCAGTCCGGACCAACCGTTGCGGCGCGAATTCATGACGCGTCTTGCCGGCGCAAGCGCCGTCGCGGCTTTGGGTGGAGTGGGACTACCGCGCGATTTGCTCGCCCAGGAAGCGAAGCCGGCGCCTGCCGATCCACCCGGCAGCATACCCAACTCGGCGGTGATGGCTGAGAAGAGTCCCGCGATGCAGGTGCACTCCGAGCGCCCGCTGACGGGCAGCGTCCCGGCGGAGCAGCACAACTACGCGGTGACGCCGAACGACCGGATGTTCATGCGCAACAACCTGCTCACGCCCGACCTCGATGCGGCCAGGCATCGGCTCACGGTCAAAGGCCTGGTGGACAAGGAGCTGACGTTCTCGATTGACGAGCTGAAAAAATCTTTCCCGGTCGTCACCACGCAAGCGATGCTCGAGTGCGCAGGCTCCGGTCGTTCGGCCTATGTCCCGAGCGCAAGTGGCACGCGCTGGCTCCCGACGGGCGGCATGGGTTGCCCGAAGTGGAGCGGCGTGCGGTTGCGCGACGTGTTAAGAGCGGCCGGCGTCAGGCAGAACGCGGGGCATGTCGCGGGACAGGGCGGCGATTTCGGCGTTGTCGCCACCGCGGCGCCGGTGATCCGCTCAATCCCGCTGTCGAAGGCGATGGAAGAGCACACCTTGATCGCGTTCGGGATGAACGACGGGCCGCTGCCGAAGATCCACGGCTACCCGTTGCGGCTGCTCGTGCCGGGGTGGGTCGGCTCGGCATCCACCAAGTGGCTGCACACCCTGACCGTGCTCGATGCCCCGTTCAAGGGCACTTACATGGACGGGAGCTACCGTATTCCCAGGCATCCGGTGAAACCCGGCGAGAAGTTGCCGCCGGATGCGGTGACTACCGAAGCGTGGCCGGTGAAGTCCATGATCACGCACCCGGCCCTCAACACGGTGTTCAACCTCGGCAAGCCGGTGCTGATCGAGGGGCGCGCATGGGTGGGCGAGGGCGCGATCGAGAAGGTGGAGGTTTCGTTCAACGAGGGCGTGACCTGGCAGCGCGCGGCGATCAACTCCGGCGGGGACCAGTACGCGTGGCGCATCTTCAGCTACGAGTTC
>JAHFRO010000053.1 GCA_023266245.1 Betaproteobacteria bacterium
ACCGACAGCTGACGGCTGATGGCTGACCGCTATGATCAACGTCGATCCGCTCGAGCTCGAGAAATTCAGCCAGCTCGCCCACCGCTGGTGGGATCCCGGCGCCGAGTTCAAGCCGCTGCATGATATCAACCCGCTGCGCCTCGACTACATCGACGGCATCGTCGGCCTGCGCGACAAGGCGGCGCTCGACGTCGGCTGCGGCGGCGGCATACTGGCCGAGAGCATGGCGGCGCGCGGCGCGCGCGTGACCGGCATCGACCTGGCGGAGAAACCGCTCAAGGTGGCGCAGCTGCACCTGCTCGAGTCAGGGGTGCAGGTGGACTACCGCCTGGTCGCCCCCGAAACGCTCGCGCGCGAGATGCCGCATCGCTTCGATCTCGTCACTTGCATGGAGATGCTGGAGCACGTGCCGGATCCCGCGGCGACGGTAACAGCCTGCGCCGAGCTCGCCAGGCCGGGTGGCCACGTGTTCTTTTCGACCATCAACCGCAATCTCAAGTCATACCTGCTTGCGGTCATCGGCGCCGAGTACGTGCTGCGGCTGCTGCCGCGCGGCACGCATGATTACGCCAGGTTCATCAAGCCCTCGGAGCTCGCCGCCCTCTGCCGCGCGGCGGGACTGCAGGTGGAGGACATCATCGGCATGACCTACAATGCCTTCGCGAAGACCTACGCTCTGGGACCGGATGCGGATGTCAATTACATCCTGCACTGTCGTGCGGGATAGCTATCAGCAATCAGCTTTCAGCAAGTTCGCGTGTGACGCCCTGGCTGAGAGCTGACTGCTGAATGCTGACCGCTCTATGATCAAGGCCGTTCTCTTCGACCTCGACGGCACGCTCGCCGACACTGCGCCCGACCTGGGTTATGCTCTCAACCGCCTGCGCAGCACGCGCGGGCTCGCGCCGTTGCCGCTGGCAGCCACGCGCCCCTTCACTTCCCACGGCGCGCGCGGCCTGCTCGGCGTGGGCTTCAACCTTCAGCCGGGCGATGCCGGTTACGACGCGCTGCGCGAGGAATTTCTCGCGATCTATACCGAAAACCTGTGCCGGGAGACCCGCCTTTTCCCCGGGATGCCGGAGCTCCTCGACGCACTGGAAGCGCGGGCGCTCCCGTGGGGCGTCGTCACCAACAAGCAGGAACGCTACACGCTGCCCCTGCTCGAGCAACTCGGGATAGGACGCCGCGCCGCGTGCGTGATCGGCGGCGACACCACCGGGAAGAGCAAACCCAGTCCGGAGCCGCTGCTCGCCGCGAGCCGGGCGCTCAAGGTGGAACCCGCAGCGTGCATCTTCGTCGGCGATGACCGGCACGACGTCGAGGCCGGACGCGCAGCGGGAATGAAGGTCGCGGTCGCCAAATGGGGCTATCTCAACGGCAACGATCCCGAAAACTGGAACGCGGACTGGCTGATCGAGAAGCCGCAGGATCTGCTGCGTTACCTCTAGGATTCGGGATTCGGGATCCAGGA
This sequence comes from Betaproteobacteria bacterium, assembly GCA_023266245.1. GTDB lineage: Bacteria > Pseudomonadota > Gammaproteobacteria > Burkholderiales > SG8-41 > SG8-41. Next base: position 1,472 of record JAHFRO010000053.1, read on the forward strand.
TACGGGATTCAGGATTCAGCAAGAACCAACGTGTTGTTGGACTTGAATTCCTCGGGACCGCCCTCATGTGCGATAATATCCGCACTGTTCAGGGAACAGGAAACGGGTTTGCTCTGATTCCCGAATTCTGAATCCTGAATCCTCGATTTGGGGGCGACCTGGCTTCGACGCAGGTAGCGAAGCAGTTCGGGGCATGCCAAGGTCCAGTACCTTGTAAAACCGCTGGAAACTTGTAGACGCCAACGACGAGCGCTACGCTCTAGCCGCTTAATCCCGGCTGGACTCTGCACCAGCTTGCTCATGGGCCGGGTCGGGTCACACCGACAGCAGAGTCATTAACATGAGCTCGTGCCGTCCAGGGTTACTTTGGGCGGTATCAAATTCAAGGTAACTCGCGAGTGACGAGCCTGCGGGCCGGCGCGTCAGGAGCTAAATTCAATTGACCACGCTAAGCATGTAGTCCCGGCTGTGTAGGACTTGCGGACGCGAGTTCGATTCTCGCCGCCTCCACCAGACAATAAGGGCCACCATGGCGGTGGCCCTTATAGTTTGTTCGCGGCGGGAAAGAGAACCCGCGGGACGCGGGGCGGCGGCGGGGTTTCGGCCGATGTGCCTGCGCACATCGGCTGCCGCTGACGCCGGCTCGCCTTGCAAGGCGAGCCGTGTGGGATGATTCTCGCCGCCTCCACCAACAAAAAAACGGCCACCTCAGGTGGCCGTTTGTTTTGAGTCACAACTTCTCACAATTACAGCGGTTTGATCGCGGCGGCCTGCAGGCCCTTGGGACCTTTCTTCACTTCGAACTCGACGCGCTGCTTCTCCTTCAGCGACTTGAAGCCGCTGCCCTGAATCTCCGAGAAATGCGCGAACAGGTCATTGCTGCCGTCGTCCGGCGTGATGAACCCAAAGCCCTTCGCATCGTTGAACCACTTTACGGTACCAGTTGTCATGCTACTCTCCAAAAAAAAGATAAACACGGGCATGCGCCCGCACTGCGCAAACGAATCAAGTAAAGTGGTTGAGAACTTGAGACACGCCGCCCGAGCGGGCGGGGACCGCGGATCAGCAATACACTGCTTGAAACGACTGCGGGCGGCACGATACACGCATTTGCGCGACATGTCAAAAACAGAAGCAAAACCCTTCAGCCATAGAGAGCACAGAGAACACCGAGGGTTGAGACCCCAAAAGGATTCGTGTCTTATTTTTCTTTCTCTGTGAACTCTGTGTCCTCTGTGGCAAATGGCCTTAGGTGCTGCCCGCTTTTCAGCGCCTGATGTATCGCTTCGCGAACTCGTTCGCCAGGGCGCCATCCTGCTTGCGCAGCTGGGCGTGGATCTCCTGCACCTTGTCGTGCTGGCCCTGGCCGTAGTACGCCGCTCCGAGGTTGTGCATCGCCCGCGGGTCGCCCGGCTTAAGCCGCAGCGCTTCCTGGCTCGCCTCGATCGCCCGGTCGTACTGGTTGAGCGCGAGATACGAAGAGCCCAGGTTGAGCCAGGCGTCGAACGCCGCCGCGTTGAATCTGACCGCCTGCTGATAGGCGGGGATCGCGCGCCGCGGCCGGTTGATGGCGCGGTAGGCGTCGCCCAGCTCCTGCCAGGCGCGCGCATGGTACGGCATGCTGCGCACCCACTGCTGCGCCAGCGTCAGCAGTCCGGCCCAGTCTTTCTTCGATCGCGCCTCGTTCACGCGGCGCAGCCACCTCGCCTCGGCTGACTCCCCGGCCGGCCCCTTGGCCGCGGGGCGGCCGCCGCGCGCGGCGAGCTCCACGATCCAGCCCGCGGGCAGGGCGAAGTTGAGGTTCTGGCCTTCGGAGATGAAGAACGCCGTGATGCCGATGAGGCGCCCTTCGCTGTCGAACAAGCCGCCGCCGCTCGAGCCCTGGGATATCGCGGCTGACGTCTGGATGTACTGCGAACCTTCGAACTCGCGCACGCTCGAGATCAGTCCTTCGGTCAGGGTGAGCTCCAGCCCCTCGGGAGCGCCGATCGCGTAGACGCGCTGTCCGACGCGCAGCCTGCCGGCGTAGAGCGACGCGCGCGGCGCGTTCAGCTTTGGCACGTTGAGCTGGCACAGGTCGCGATCGCGGTTTTCAGCCGCAGGGGTCGCGGTGAACACTTGCAACTGATGATGCACGTCGATCCTGGCGGCATCGTCGATCACGTGGCAGTTGGTCGTGACGAGCTCCTTCGCCGTGACCACGCCGCCCCCCTGGTTGATGGAATTACCCTCGCTGTCGTAGGAGTGGATTACGACCACGCTTTGCGAGGCCTGCTGGAAGATCTGCTCGGGGGGTTTGGCGGCAGCCGCCTGAGACACCAGGGCCGGAATCAGGAACCAGCCAACGCCGAGATAGGGATGCATCTTCCACCTTACGGGATGCCCAGACGATGCAGGCGATGGCAACGACCGGTACCAGCGCCAGCCAGCAGGTACCAAAGCAACGGCTATCTCTCCGCAACCCTTGCGGTATCGAGCAGTTTGAGGCCGGGACGCTCCGCTTCCGTCGCACGCAGCGGCAAATCGGGCGCGTGCAGGAACTCGGGATTGAGCTCGGCAATGCTGCGGGCACCGAGCAGAGCCATCACGCGGTCGATTTCCTCGCGGAAGATCGTGAGCGCGCGCCGGGCACCTGCTTCCCCGCCCGCCGCCACGCCATAGAGCGTAGAGCGCCCGATCTGCACGGCTTTCGCACCCATCGCGAGCGCCTTGACCACGTCCGCGCCGCGGCGGAAACCGCTGTCCACCAGCACCGTGACGCGCTTGCCCACCGCATCCACGACCTCCGGCAGCGCCTCGATCGGAGAGATCGCCCCGTCAAGATTGCGCCCGCCGTGATTGGAAACGACGACGCCGTCGGCGCCGCAGTCGGCGGCGAAGATTGCATCCTGCGGGTGCAGAATGCCTTTGACGATCAGCATGTGCGGCCACATTTTGCGCAGCATGCGCAGGTCGTCCCACGTGAGCGTATCGTTCCTCATCATCGAGCGCCCCATCGGCCGCGCGGTGATCCGGTACTTGATTTCGCTCGGGTAGTTCTCGTAGCGCGGCATGCCGGTGGTCAGCACGTAGCGCGCCAGCACCCCCAACAGCCAGCGCGGGTGCATCAGCACGTCGCTCACGTTGCGGCGCGTGAAACTGAACGGGATGGTGAAGCCGTTGCGCAGATTGTACTCGCGGTTGCCGGGAACCACGCCGTCCACCGTTACCACCAGCGCCTTGAAGCCGGCCGCCCTGGCACGCTCGACCAGCTGGTGCGAGAGGTTGCGATCCGGCCACATGTAAAGCTGGAACCACAGCGGTATGTTGCCCGCCTCCGCCGCGACTTTTTCCATCGCGGTCGTCGAACCCGTGGCCAGCGTGAACGGCACGCCGGCTTCCGCCGCGGCGCGCGCGAGCGCGATCTCGCCGCGGTACCACATCAGGCCCGCCGTCCCGGTGGGCGCGATGACGATCGGCATCTTCTGCGTGTGGCCGAACAGCGTGATTTCCTGGCTGCGCCCGGAAACGTCCACCAGCGTGCGCGGCCTGAAGCGTATGCGCTCGAAGATGGCGCGGTTGTTGCGCAGCGAGACCTCGTCCTCGGTGCCGCGGTCGATGAACTCGAACAGTCCCCTGGGCACCCGCTTGAGCGCGAGCTTGCGCAGATCTGCGATGTTGTAAGCCTTGGCTGTCGCCTGCTTCATCATTTCTCTCCTGGAACGCGTGGCCATCCCTCGGCCTATCGCCTGGAATATTAAGGGAAACAGTGGATCCGCGCCAGATTTTCAGCGCGGTACCGGGGTGCCGGCGCGGCTGCGGTTGCGGCGCCGGTCGAGCCACCAGGCGAGCGCCGGCAGCATGAGCAGCCCTCCCGGCATCGCAAGCACGACCAGATACTGGCTGATGTGCGAGATGCGCCGCAAGTGGATGCCAAGTTGCTGTTTATCCTCCGGCGTCCAGCGCTGCTTGTTGCGGGGCTTCATGAGCAGCGGCATGAGTCCTCGCACCTGGAGGATCTCGTTGAGCAGAAACTTCTTCTCGCGCGCCGTGAGCTCGCGCACCGACCGGATAAACGCGACCGGGCGAAGGCTGATCTGTTTGAGACGCGGCGGCATGATTCGGCTTCGTGTTCTTTTTTCGCGCGGCTTTGTCAGGCGAACAGCTTGCTCGACCACGCCGAGAACGCCCGGAAAGCGCGCCAGGCCGCATACCCGCGGCCGATCCAGCCCGCCAGGTTGCGGCGCCTGAGCGCCGCTGCCGCGGCAACGACCGTGGCGAGCAGCAGCGGGTGCTCACGGAAAAAACGCACTACCGCGAGCGCGCGGTCGGCCACGTCGATCGGCTTCTGCCACCGGCGGAAGGTCCCGGCGATCGCCGCACGCTGCACCCCGGCGCGCGCGATCAGCCGCTCCTTGCGACGCGCGAGTTCGATCAGACGCTCGGTGGTGCTCATCGGGGCCTCAGTTGTTCGCGATCCTTGGCGAGCTCGGCAAGGCTGGCGGAGAACAGCCTGGACTTGGCGCGCGCTTTGCCGCGCACCCTGAGCGCCACCAAGATGCCGATTCCAAGATAAGCGGCGGCGAGCAGTCCCGAAACCCAACCGCGGTGCGTGTCCCAGAACAGGATCACGATGAAGAGGGTTGTCATCACCACGCCGAGGGCAAGGAAGAACAGCGCGATGAATCCCCACAGCAGGAGTCGTGCGACTCTGAGCTTTTCTTCCTCGAGCTCGGTTGCGAGGAGTTCGAGGCGTGTCTGCAGCAACGCGGTCAGCGTCGCCGCCAGATTGCGCACGGATTGCAGCAACCCGGTGCTCTGTCCCGCGCCGGGCCCGGATTCTTCCACGCCCGCAACCTGCGTGTAGCCTAGCGGCGGCCGATCAGAAGACCGATGACGAAGCCGATGCCGGCGGCAACGCCAACCGCGCGCCACGGATGGTCGTGCACGTACTCGTCGGTGGCGTGCGCCGCCTCCTTGCCCTTGTCGATCAGGACCTCTTCCGCGTCGGCGAGCTTCACCTTGGCGCGGCGCAGGCTGTCCTGGACCTTCTCGCGCGCGGCGGTGACCTTCTCGCCGGCCTGGCTGGCGGTGGCGCGCAGCAGCTCCTCGGCGTCGGAGATGACGATCCTCAGGTCCTGCGCGAGCTTCTCTTTGGTGACGGCGGTTTCGTTAGCCATGGAATCCTCTCGGGTGATCGGGTTGGGGAAAAAGGGATGGACGGGGTTTGTAAGGCTACCGATTTCCCCCGCTAGAATCAACCAGCTGCCGCGGAATGGCGCACACCACGAGAGTGCGTTACGCGGTTCACCCCGGCTTGCGGTCCATCCATTTGGTGGTATCCGGCAGCCGCGCGTTCCTGAGCCGTTCGAGCAGCTTCGCCGGATCCCGCTCCAGAATCAGCATGGCCCGGTGCTCGGCGGCGACGAAGCGCTCGCGCACCGCGTGCTCCAGGAAGCCGTCGAGACGGTCGAAGTAGCCCGCGACGTTGAGCAGGCCGCAGGGCTTGCGGTGGATGCCGAGCTGGGTCCAGGTGAGCATCTCGAACAGCTCGTCCAGCGTGCCGAGCCCGCCGGGAAGCGCGATGAACCCGTCGGATAGCTCGGCCATCAGCGACTTGCGCTCGTGCATGGTCTCGACGACGTGCAGCTCGGTGAGACCGGTGTGCACCACTTCCTTCTCGAGCAGCCTGCGGGGCGTGACGCCGACCACGTGGCCGCCCGCGTCGAGCGCCGCCTCCGCCAGCACGCCCATCAACCCGATGTTGCCGCCGCCATAGATCAGCCGCAGTCCTTCACGCGCGACGGCGCGCGCCACTGCGCGGGTCGCTTGGGCATAGGCCTCTCCCGCCCCGGTGTTTGAACCGCAAAACACGCAGATGCTGTGCAATGGTTCCTCTCCATTCCGCAAATCCGTGATTTTAAGCGATCGGCGCGGGCTTAACCCCGCTGCGCGGGCCGTTACGTTTAATGCTGGCGTCACTCACTATTTGCCGAAAGGAGAAAAAATGCACGCCGTCACCAGAACCACAGTCAGTCTCGCCGTCGCCGCAGCATTGTTTCCCGCGCAACCGGCCACCGCGGGCGATGCGCTCACTATTTACAGCACCACCCGCCCGGGCGCCGTTCCGGCCGAGCTCTACCGCCACGGCGGCAGCGGTCAGGCCGTCCCCGGCTACGCGATGGTGCGCCACGAGCGCGATCTCGCGCTCAACCGCGGGCGCAACACGGTGCGATTCACCGATGTCGCCGCGCTGATAGACCCTACCACGGTCAGCTTCGAATCGCTGACCGACCCGGCCGGAACCGGCGTCGTCGAGCAGAATTTCCAGTTCGACCTGGTGAACAGCCAGAAACTGCTGCAGAAATACCTCGACCGCAACATCACCGTGGACCAGGTGCGCGGCACGGGCGTGGAGTCTTTCACCGGCACCCTGCTCTCCACGAGCGGCGGGCTCGTGCTCAGACGCGAGGACGGCAGCGTCCAGATCCTGCAACACAACGCCGGCGTCAAGTTGCCGGATCTGCCCGGCGGCCTGATCACGCGCCCGACGCTGGTGTGGGACCTGCAGGCGAACCGCGCCGGAACGCATAAATCGCGCGTTTCCTACCAGACCGGCGGCATCACCTGGTGGGCCGACTACAACCTGACCTACTCCGAGGGCAAGACCGCCAACCGGTGCCGGCTCGACATCGGGGCGTGGGTGAGCATCCTCAACCAGTCGGGAGCGAGCTACGCCGACGCCAGGCTGAAGCTGGTGGCGGGCGATGTCCAGCGCGTGGCGCCCACAGGGCGCGCGGTGCATGCCCCCATGGCCGCGCGCTCGGCCCTGGCGGAGGACCGTGCCGCGGGCTTCGCGGAGAAGGCGTTCTTCGAGTACCACCTCTACACGCTCGGGCGTTCAACGACGATGCCGGACAATTCCACCAAGCAGATCGAGCTGTTCCCGGTGGCGCGCGGCGTGCCGTGCGAAAAGACGCTGGTCTATTACGGCGCGATGCCCGCCTACGGCTTCGGGCCTGATCCCGTCACCGACCGCAACTACGGCGTGCAGTCGAACCGCAAGGTGGATGTCTACCTCGGCTTCAAGAACGCACCTGAGAACAACATGGGCATGCCGCTCCCGGCGGGACGGATGCGCGTCTCCAAGCTCGATTTCGCCGACGCGACGCTCGAGTTCATCGGCGAGGATGCGATAGACCACACGCCGAGGAACGAGAAGGTCCTGGTGAAGCTGGGCTCGGCCTTTGACGTCGTCGGCGAGCGCCGCCAGGTCAATTTCTCGGTCGATACCTCGCGCAAGACCATGACCGAGGAGATCGAGGTGAAGCTGCGCAACCACAAGAAGGAGGCGGTGACGGTCGTCGTCAAGGAAAATCTCTACCGCTGGGTGAACTGGCAGATCACCGCGAAGACGCACGATTTCGAGAAGCAGGACTCGCGCACCATTCATTTTCCGGTAAAGATCGCCGCGGGCGGCGAAGCAACGCTGCGGTATACCGTCCACTACTCCTGGTAACTGCGTGAGTGTTTTGTTTGAATGGTCACCGTCATGCCGGCGGTATAAAATAGTTCGCCAAGCGGACCGCACAAGTTCGAACGGACGCGGCAGGTGCGCCGTTCAACTTGTGCGTGCTGACGCTTATTCACGCGGGAGGGACCATGGGGATCGGCACACTCATCGTGCTCGGCGTGCTGCTGGTAGTGACCATCTACGCCGTCATGCTTTACAACAACCTGGTCCAGATCAAGCACAACGTTTCCAAGTCATGGGCCAACATCGACGTGCTGCTCAAGCAGCGCCACGACGAGCTGCCCAAGCTGGTGGAGACCTGCAATCAGTACATGAAGTTCGAGCAGGAGACCCTGCTGAAAGTGATGGAAGCGCGCTCCAGGGTGTTCGCCGCGCGCGAAGCGCAGAACATCGGCGAGCTGGGGCCGGCAGAAGGTGCGCTGCGCGCCTCCATCGGGAAGCTGTTCGCGGTGGCCGAGGCCTATCCCGATCTCAAGACCAACCAGACCTTCTTGCAGCTGCAGAGCCGCATTTCCAGCCTGGAGAACGCGATCGCCGACCGGCGCGAGTTCTACAACGAGTCGGTCAACGTCAACAACGTGCGCATCGAGCAGTTTCCCGACACTCTGATCGCCGGCATGTTCAACTTCAAGCCGTTCCAGCTGCTGGAGTTCCAGGAGGCGGAAAAGGCCGACGTGGACGTGAAGAAGCTCTTTAGTTCCTGATCCGCTCTCCGTCGCCGCGCGTCGCCATGGTTGGCGCGTTCAAGTTTTATACGTCCGAGTGGCTTACCGGCGGCATCCACTTAATCATCATCGTCATCGCGGCGCAGGCCGACAGCGCTGCGGTCTGGCCGTATGCGCTGGCCGCGATGGCGGTAGTGAGCTTCTTCGCCTGGGTTGCGGCCTACCGCCGTTACCGCTGCATCCACGATCTACCGACCTCCAGGGTCGCCTCCGCGGCGCAGGGCTACGTCGAGCTGTTCGGCCACGCGGAGCAGCTACCGAACGATCCGATCAGGAGCAAGCTCACCGGGCTTCCCTGCTGCTGGTTCCGCTACTACGTCGAGCGGAAGAGCGGTGACGAGTGGAAATACGAGGACAGCGGCGCGAGCGACGCGCAGTTCCTGCTGGTGGACGAAACCGGGCAGTGCATGATCTCTCCGGAAGGAGCGGAAGTGATCTCTACACGCAAGCAGACCTGGGAGCGCGACGACCACCGCTACACCGAATGGCTGCTGCTGGAGAAGGGCCCGCTCTACGCGCTCGGCGAGTTCTCGACCAAAAGCGGCGTGAGCACCGCGCTCGATGAGCGGGCCGACGTGAGCGCCCTGCTCGCCGAATGGAAGCAGGACCCGGCGAAACTGCTGGGGCGCTTCGACCTCAACCGCGACGGATTGATAGATCTGAAGGAATGGGAGCTCGCCCGCCTGCAGGCGCGGCGCGAGGTGCAGAAGAAGAACGCGGAAATCAGCGAGAGCGGCAGCGTGCACACCCTGCGCAAGCCCGGTGACGGGAGGCTCTTCCTGCTGTCGAACGAGCTGCCCGACAGGCTCGGCCGCCGCTTCGTGCTGTGGAGCTCGCTGCACCTCTTCGTGTTCTTCGGCGCCGGGGCCGGCTCGTTCCTGCTGTTCGTCTGACAAGCTCTCACCGTTCACCGCTTTTTGGGATGGGTTCTATAATCCCTGTCAGTTCCCGATCAAGGCGGATCAACCGTGCGTGAAGATTACGTGTCTTGCCTGAGCAGCAAGGGCTTTCACCGCATGCACTACGTGGAATGGGGCGATCCCGACGCCGAGCGCGTCGCGATCTGCGTGCACGGGCTCACCCGCAACTGCCGCGATTTCGATTTTCTGGCGCAGGCGCTAGTGCCCGATATCCGCGTGGTGTGTCCCGATGTCGTCGGACGGGGCAAAAGCGACTGGCTGGTTGCCAAGGAGGACTACGGCTACCCCCAATACTGCGCCGACATGACGGCACTGATTGCTCGCGTGACGGCGGCACCGCTCACCGGGATAGTGCGCAGACTCGCGCACTGGATGCGTCGCGCCGCAGGTAAAGGAAAGCGCATCTACTGGGTCGGCACCTCGATGGGGGGACTGATCGGCATGCTGCTCGCCTCGCGCCCCAATTCGCCGATCGCCAAGCTGGTGCTGAACGACGTGGGCACGGTGTTGCCGAAAGCCGCGCTCGAACGCATCGGGACTTATGTCGGCAAGGACCCACGTTACAAGACCTTAAAGGAACTGGAGGCGTACGTGCGCGCAGTGTCGGCGCCGTTCGGCCCGCTCACCGACGAGCAGTGGCATCACCTCACGCTGCACAACGCGAAACAGCACGAGGACGGCGCGTGGGGCATGTGCTACGACCCGGAGATCGGCGCGCCGTTCCGCAAGGGGCCGCTCGTTGACGTGGACATGTGGAGTTACTGGGATACAATCGCGTGCCCGACGCTCATATTGCGCGGCGCTCAGTCCGATCTGCTGCTCAAGGACAATGCGCTGGCAATGACGCAGCGCGGGCCGAAGCCGAAGCTCGTCGAATTCGAAGGCGTCGGCCACGCGCCGATGCTGATGGCCGAAGATCAGATCAAGGTAGTGCGGGAGTTTCTGCTGGCGAACTAGCCGCCGAAATCGGCACCGCTGGTCCAGGCGGCAACAAAAAACAGCAAACGGATCGGCAAAACACTATTCACTATTTACCGTTCACTGCCTTTGGCGGCGGCTGACCCGGAGACGGATCGGAATCCGGCGGCTTGGACGGCGCTGCCCCCGCGCCGCCCGGCGCGCTCTGGGGATTGCGCTGCCAGTAGTTCTGCAACTCGACTATGGTGACGCGCCCGTCGTGGTCGGAGTCTATCTCGGAGAATTTGTCGGCAAGGTGTGGCAGGACCTGCGCCAGCTCCTCACGGCTCAGCCCCGTGCCCGGACCGCTGCCGGTTTGCCGGAAGCGGGCGTCGATGTCGGTGCCGGGTGGCGTGCTCGCAGGCGGTGCCGGCTGACCGGGCTGGAGCAGCGGTTTGCCCGGTGCGCGCTGCTGCGCGGTGCGCTGCTTCACGATGTCGGCCCCCTCCACGAAGACGAAAAATGTGACTATGCCCAGCGCCATCCAGACGTACTTTCTCGTACTGTCGGGCCCGGGCTCCGCGTCCGCCGCGGCGGACTCCGGTTTCGGCGTCGCCGCGCCCGCCTGCGGGGCGCGCAGCAACGCGCTGCGCCACTGGTTCACGCTCTGCGGCCGCCGTTTCTCCTCGAGAGCCAGCCCCCACTGGATCGCCGCGAGGAACTGCGCGCTGTATCGGGCCCGGCCGGCCGAGAGCTTCTTGCCCACGCCGTCCATCCGCAGCCGGCTCAGCGCGTCGGGTGGATTCTCGTTGACGATCGCGCGGTAGAGCACGCCGGCCAGCGAATAAATGTCCGACCATGGGCCCTGCTGGCCGCTGTGGGTGTATAGCTCGACCGGCGCGTAGCCGGGCGTCAGGACGGCGATGGCGTCATGCACCGGGTCGCGGATCGCCAGCCGCGCCGAGCCGAAATCGAGCAGCACCGGGGAGCCGTCATGGCGTATAAAGAGGTTGCTGGGCTTGATGTCGCGGTGCAGGAACCCGGCGGCGTGCACCGCCTCCAGTCCGTCAAGCAGCGGCGCGATCATCGCCTTGACCTGGGATTCCTCGGGCTGAGGTGCTTTCTTCAGGAACTGGTTGAGCGATTCCCCTTTTTCGTAGTCCATCACCATGTAGGCGGTGCCGTTCGCCTCGAAATAACGGCTTACCCGCACGATGTTGGGATGACTGAACCTGGCGAGCGTGCGCGCCTCGACCAGGAACTGCTCCAGCCCGCTCTTGTAGTTGTACGCGGAGTTGGTGTTGACCGGCACCACGCCGCCGTCGAGCGCGCGCAGCGCGAGATCGGCGGGCAGGTATTCCTTGATCGCGACGTCCTTCTCGAGGTGCGTGTCCCTGGCCAGATAGGTGATGCCGAACCCCCCCGTGCCGAGCGCCGATTCGAGGCGGTATTCGAGCACCATGGTCTGCGGCGGCAGCGCGTTCTGCTGAACGTTGGGGTCGGCCATCAGACCAGTTTATCCAATGTACCCAATCCTGACGAGCAGCCGTCGCAGCGGGCCGCCGACGCGCCAGGGATGAGGGGAGGGAACGATGAACGCGGAACGATGATCGAGGAACGTGCGGATTTGTTTAGGTTCTTTGTTCATCATTCATCGTTCATCATTCATTTCTGCTGCCGTTGTTGCGCCTGCCAGCGGCGGAAGCGGAAGAACTCCTGCGGCGAGATGCGCCCGTCGCCATCGGTATCCACGCGCTGGAACTCGCGCTCGATGAACGGAAAGTGCCCTCGCACCTCGTCGCGCGAAAGGTAGCCATCTCCGTCGCGGTCAGCCGAGCGGAATTCCCGTTCCGTTTTCCGCCTCATCTCTTCCAGCTCGGGCCGCTGCTCGTCGCCCGGACGGTCAGTCCGCTCACGCGGCGGACGTGCCGGTACCCCTTCCACCACCTTGGCCGGCGACTGCTCCGCCACCACCGGTGCTGGCTTGGTCCGCAGTTTGGGTTTCTCCGGTGCGCTTTCGGTCGCCACCGGCTTGGGCGGCCCGGGTTCCGGCGCCGGGGGCGCCTTGACGGCGGACGTCTGGGCGAGTTTCCCGGCCGAGCGCTGCTTGTTCCACGCAGCTGCCACCGCCACCACGATGAACACCGCGAGCCCGATTCCGACCCAGCGCCATCGCGAGCGGCGCGCCCTGTCCGGTTCCGGTCGGGCCGTGCGTGGTTGCACAAGCGGCATCGGCTGCGTCTTTTCCGCGCCCTGCGCGGTGCGGGCCTGCGCCAGGCGCACCGCTTCAGCGTCATGCGGCACGGTCGTCCCGGCGTTGAGCCGGGTGTCGGCCGGCGCCGGCTCGGGCACCTGCGTCTCCCCGAGCAATGCAGGCCGCCATTCGAGCACGCTTTGCGGCCGCTGTTTCTCATCGAGGGCGAGCCCCCATTCCACCGCGGCAATGAACGGCGCGCTGTAGCGGCTGCGCGCTGCGGCGAGCGCCTGCGGCACGGCGTCGTCGCGCATGCGGCTTACGGCGTCCGGCGGACTGTAGTCAACGATCGCGCGGTAGAGCACGCCGGCCAGCGCGTAGATATCCGACCACGGTCCCTGGTGGCCGTCGCTCGAGTACTGCTCGAGCGGCGCGTAACCCGGCGTCAGCACCGAGGTGAGGCTCTTGGTGGCGCCGCCGATCGCGTGCCGCGCGGCGCCGAAGTCGAGCAGCACCGGATTGCCGTTGTCGCGCAGGAAGATGTTGCTCGGCTTGATGTCACGATGCAGAAAGCCCGCCTCGTGCACCGCCTGCAACCCGTCGAGCAGCGGCATCAGGATCGCCTTGAGCTTCACTTCGTCCGGCTGCGGCGCGCGCTTCAGCATCTGATTGAGCGATTCCCCTTTTTCGTAGTCCATCACCATGTAGCCGGTCGAGTTCGCCTCGAAGTAGCGGTTGACGCGCACGATGTTGGGGTGGCTGAACCTGGCGAGCGTGCGCGCCTCGAGAATGAAGCGCTCGAGTCCCCACTGGTAGTTGTATTCGTGCTCGGTGGTGACCGGAACCACGCTGCCGTCGAGCGCGCGCACCGCGAGCTCGGTCGGCAGATACTCCTTGATCGCGACGTGCTTCTCGAGATGCG